>JALSQJ010000098.1 GCA_026985495.1 Campylobacteraceae bacterium | reverse complement strand
GTAAAATAAACTGTGTAAATCTTAAAAATTAGATTCATTTGATAAACTAATCAAGTGAATTATTTTATATGATTATCTCTTCTGCAATCCATTAATGTCTAACTCTACTACTTAGTTTTAGTTCCCAAATTAGGACTTATGCAAACATCTTTTCTCTTTGGACTACTAAATCTATTTGTTGCAGGTATGGCACTTAGAGAGGTTCTAAAATATAACGATGTTGGTTTGGAGCAATTGTAACTTAAAGAGCTAAAACTAGCACAACAAGCCAAGGCTAAACATCTTCACCTATATGCCCCTGCATTTAAAAAAGATGAGCTTCAAGAGATGGTAGAACATATTTCAACCATATCATTTAAATCTTTAGGACAATGGGATAGATTTAAGGACACAACTTTACAAATGTTGATTATAACATTGACATATTTTGTAAAACTATAGACAACTTTAAAAAAAATTACCCCAATATAGAACTAATTTTTGAACCTGTAAAGTCTGTAACTAAGGGGTCTGGAGAGTTTGTTTGCACTGTTTTAGATATTGTCAATATTGCAGGTAATAGGGTTGTCATATTAGACACCTCAATTGAAACCCATCTGCTTGATATTGCTATTGTAAACTTACGACTAAAAGTCAAAGGAACTCAAGCAGATTCAACCCCATATTTTTATGAGTTGGCAGGAAACTCATGTATTCAAGATGACCATATTGGTGAGTATTTTTTTAAAAATGAGCTAAAAGTTGGCTCAAAAGTCATCTTTGAAGACATGATGGGTTACAGCATGGTTAAGATGACTAAGTTTAATGGAATACCAAAAGCAAATTTTTATCTACTATAGCACTACTGACACCCAACGCACTCTTGACTTCTATCTTCTACATCATTGTTTGCTTCTGGTGATTGGCTTCTTAGGTAGTACGTTGACTTTAAACCAAACTTCCAAGCATTCATGTAAATCTCATTAAGATACTTACCACTCGCTTTGTCAAGTGTAATAAAGATATTAAGTGATTGCCCTTGGTCTATCCACTTCTGTCTAATAGCCCCTGCTTTTACAAGTATATTTTGGTCAAGATTATAACTTGGTGTATAGTAAGCCCAAGTATCTGGTGACAAGTTTGGTGCAACTACAGGAATAAGACCTGACAAATTCTCCTCAAACCATTTACGCTTATAGACAGGTTCAATTGCTTGTGTTGTTCCTGTCAAGATAGAGATTGACGAAGTTGGTGCAATAGCCATTAAATAGCCATTACGCATACCATCTGACTTTACTTTTTCTCTTAACTTATCCCAGTCATGTGTGTAGCCAAAGAGTCCACCACGCTCAACAAGTTTACACGCTTCAGCATTGGCATTGTCAATAGGGAAGATACCTTTTGACCAATCTGACCCCTCATATGTTGGATACTTCCCTTTTTCAAGAGCTAGGTCACTAGAGGATTTAATGGCATAATAGGAGACCGACTCCATCACTTCGTCAATCTTTAAAAAGTGTTCAGTTGAACCCCACTCTATTTTTGATTCTGCTAACATTTGAGCTTCACCCATGACACCTAAACCGATTGAACGAGACTTCTCATTGGTCTTTTTAACTTTTGACAATGGATAGAAGTTTAAGTCAATAACATTGTCAAGCATTCTAATGGCTGTTGGAACAACTCTTGCAATATCTTCTGTAGTATTAATTTTAGAGAGGTTAATTGAAGCAAGATTACAAACAGCTGTGTCACCATCTTGTTTCTCTTTATCAACCATCCAAATCTGTTTACCATTCAGTGTGTCAAGTGCTGTCACCTTTTTAGCTGGTTTGGTTGTTCCATTACCTACAGTTAGCATCTCCTCCTCTTCATAAACCTCAACAGAACCGTCACTAAATGTCAACTGAATTTTATAATGATTTGGTGACGTATTCTGAAAAATCTCAGTACAAAGATTACTACTTCTAATAATCCCCACGTGCTTGTTTGGGTTCGATTTGTTAGCTGTATCTTTAAATGTCAAGAATGGATTACCTGTCTCAAAATAAGAGCGTAAAATCTCTTTCCACAACCCTTTAGCAGAGATAACATCTCTTACAATATTATCACTATTATTCTCTAACTCTATGTAACGCTTCTCAAACTCTTCACCGTAAAGGTCTGTCAACTCTCTTGTCTCATAAGGGTCAAATAGTGTCCATTTTGCGTCCTCTTGAACACGTTTCATAAATAGATCATTTAACCACAATGCAGGAAATAGGTCATGTGCACGTCTTCGCTCTTCACCAGAGTTCTTTTTAAGGTCTAAAAAGTCTCTTACATCAATGTGCCAAGGTTCAATGTAAACAGCAATTGCCCCTTTACGAGTACCAAGTTGGTCAACAGCAATGGCAACATCATTGGCAATCTTTAAAAAGGGTACAATTCCTCCTGCTGCGTGTTTGTGTCCGTCAATATAAGAACCCATACCACGCACTTGTGACCAATCCCAACCAATTCCACCACCAAATTTTGACAAGAGTGCCATCTCTTTGTAAACATCAAAAATACCCTCAATGTTGTCAGAGCTTGACCCAATGTAACAAGATGACAATTGGTGTCGTGGTGTTCGTGCATTTGACAAAGTTGGGGTTGCTGCCATAACTTCAAATTTTGACAAGATGTCGTAAAACTTCTTTGCCCATGTTTGACAATCAAACTCATTTTGAGCCAAAAACATAGCAACCCCCATAAAGAGTTGTTGAGGTAACTCTATGGGTTGACCATCAGCATCTTTAAGTAGATAACGGTCATAAAGCGTTCTTATGCCAAGGTAGTTAAACTGTAAATCACGTTCAGGTTTTAAGTAGTCATTTAAATCATCTAAATCATATTTATCTTTAAGTCCAAGAAGAATTCGCCCCTCTCTCTCTCCTCTTTCAAAATATTTAGAGAGATGAAAGTAAGGTGTACCTTTTTCTCCACCTACATTTCTACCTACTTTATGATAAAGATCATACAGAAAGAGTCGTGAAGCAACAAATGTCCAATGTGGTTTGTCAATGTCAATTTTATCCACTGCTGTTTTAATAAGTGTTTGTTGTATATCAGCAGAACTCATCATATCTTGAAACTGTAACTTAGCGTCAACCTCTAGTTCACTTTGACTAACACCTTCAAGACCAACTACTGAAGCAGAGGTATTTTTCTGAATCTTTGTAATATCTAATCTTTCAACACGACCATCTCTTTTTACAACTCTAATCATATAATTTCTCCTTTAAATATCTATATTCATATTACTAAAAAATCACTTATTTTATTTTAAAAATAGTGATATTTAATTTTGTTATTTAATTATATTTTAATAACTTATTTTTAATACTTTGATTGTCGGGGTACGGAGATCCCGACCTACATGTTTATTTGAAAACTCTTTTGAAGATTACATCTACATTTTTAGTATAATAATCAAAATTAAAACACTCTCTAATCTGCTCTTCACTTAGTGATGCTCTTAACTCTTCATCTGCTAATAGATATTGAAGATATAGTGACTCACCTTTCTCATTGGTTGAAGGTTTACCTTTCTGAATCTCTTCCCAAACTTTCATGGCATTTCGTTGAACAATACGGTACGCATCTTCACGGCTTACTCCTGCAAGTGGCAGTTCTAGCAATACTCTTTGAGAGAAAACAAGCCCACCTGTGAGGTTTAAGTTCTTCATCATATTCTCTGGCATTACTGTTAAGTTAGCAATAACATTGTTCATTCTATGTAACATAAAATCTGAAGTAATAAAAGCATCAGGTAACCAGAAACGCTCTGTAGATGAGTGACTAATGTCTCTCTCGTGCCATAGAGCAACATTCTCCATTGCAGGAGTAGCATAAGCTCTAATCATTCGTGCAAGACCTGTTATGTTCTCTGTTAAGATTGGGTTTCTTTTATGTGGCATAGCAGAACTCCCTTTTTGACCTTTTGCAAAGAACTCTTCTGCCTCATAAACCTCTGTTCTTTGAAGATGTCTTACTTGAACAGCGAACTTCTCAATAGATGATGCCATAAGTGCTAAAGCAGATGCTAATCTTGCATATCTATCTCTATGTATAACTTGATTTGAACAAGGCTCTGGTTTCAACCCTAGCTCCTCCATTGCATACTCTTCAAGCTCTAATGGTGCATGAGCAAAGTTACCCATAGCACCACTAATTTGACCCACGGCAATAACTTCCATTGTCTGCTCTAAGTTTGTTAGGTGACGAGCCATCTCATCATACCAAACAGCTAAAGTCAAACCAAAGGTAATAGGCTCACCATGAATACCATGTGAACGTCCAACCATAAGTGTCATTTTATGCTCTAACGCTCTCTTTTTAATAGACTCCATAAACATCTTAACATCATCAATAATAATCTCTAAAGAGGATTTCATCTGTAATGCTACACCTGTGTCAACAGCATCAGAGCTTGTCATTCCATAGTGAAACCATCTTGACTCTTCTCCAAGACTTTCACTAACACTTGTATTAAATGCAATAAGGTCATGTCGTGTAATCGCTTCTATCTCTTCTATTCTCTCTACTGAAAAAGATGCATTTTCAACTATCTTCTTACAATCTTCATCTGGAATAAGCCCTATTCTATTCCATGCTTTTACTACTGCTTTTTCAACTTCTAGCCATGCATCATATCGTGCTTGTTGTGTCCATTTTTCTGCCATTTCAGGTCTTGCGTATCGTTCTACCATATTGAGGATTCCTATTAGATTATTATGCTAGAATTCTACCCAATTAGAGTAAAAATGAGGTGAAAATATGCCATTTGTAAAACGTCCTTTTATGGTCAAAAAACCAACTAAAGCTTTTCTATTTATTATGAGAGAATTCAACTTTACACAAGGAGAAGCTCAGCGACTTGTTGCGAAAGGACGCGTCATTGTAAATGGTGAGTCAATCTACCATACAGGTGCAATTATTGAGGGGAAAGTGGAGATAGTCTATTTTGAACCAAAGAGCCGAGGAGTAAAACCCATCTTTGTAAACAGAGACTTTTTAATCTTTGACAAACCATCAGGGGTATTGGTTCACCCCAATACCATGTCAACAGAATACTCCATGCTTGACGAAGTGCGTACACATTCAGGACAAAATGCCAATGGCACACACCGAATAGACATGGAAACCTCTGGACTATTTTTAGCTTCACGACATAAAAATGCAGAACGCTTTTTAAAAGGCTCTTTTGAGAAAAAAACCATTCAGAAATACTACTTAGCATGGGTAACAGGTAGGGTAAAGGAACCATTTGTAGTAGAAAAGTCTATTTGTGTTCGTAACGATTACAGCACCAATAAACATAAAGTAGAGATATGTAAAGATGGTAAATATGCCAAAACAGAGTTTAGACCACTTGAGTATGATAAAGAGCTTAACGCTACTCTTTTAGAGTGTAAACCATTGACAGGGAGATTACATCAGATACGTTTACATTTGTTTCACGTGAAACATCCTATACTTGGAGACCCTCTTTACGGAACATCATTTGAAGTATCTAACAACTACCTAGACATGAAGATGACAAAAGAGGAACGATTGATTAAAACAGGAGCAACACGCCTAATGTTACATGCCAATGCACTACACTTTTCATATAGAAACAGATATAGTATCTTTTCTAAGGTTGATTTTTTTAAGGTAAAAGGGGAAATTTGTCCAAAAGAGAAGAGGTTGTTTTTTAAATAACACTGGTCGTGTCTGCCATTTGCTACAAATACTAATGAATTAACATTAATAAAATAATAGATATTATTTCATACAAATAGAGGGCAGACACGGAGGTCGCCCCTATATTATCAATCCTCTTTTAAAGCTTTATAAATACCAATAGCTGAAACAACAACTACTACAAATATAAATCCTACCATTACCCAATCTAATATTTCCATTTAATTCTCCTATAATTCATTGTCACGTAGTTGACCACATGCAGCAGAGATGTCAAGTCCTTTTGACTCTCTAATAGTACAGTGTAGTCCATGTTTAGTTAAATACTCTTGAAAAGCTTTCATATCTTTCTCTTCTGGTCGCCTAAACTCTGTTCCACCATAAGGATTAAAGTAGATAAGGTTAACTTTTGACTTGATTCCGTTAAGCAGTGACAAGAGTTTTTTTGCTGATGCCATATCATCATTGACATCTTTAATAACCAAATATTCAAACATTACACGTTTACGATCATTAACAGGAAACTGTTTGACTGCATCAATAATTGACTGAATATTGTAAGCTTTGTTAATAGGCATTAACTGTTCTCTTAACTCATCATCAACAGCATGTAAAGAGATTGCTAAGTTTACACCCAATTCCATTTTACCCAATTTGACAATTTTACTAGACAACCCTGAGGTTGAAATAGTTTGACGGTGTGGAGCAATTGCCATACCATCTATGTCAGCAAAGACACGTGAACTTTGGGCTACAGATTTTAAATTGTCAAGGGGTTCACCCATACCCATGTAAACAATATTGAGTCGTCTATTTGCGTCAATGTTGTTGTCTCTTTTTAAATAGCGTATCTGTTCAACTATCTCACCTGCTGTCAAGTTTGCAATAAAACCAGACTTCGCTGTTAGACAAAAAGCACACCCTACTTTACACCCAACTTGGCAAGAGATACAGACTGTATATCTCTCTTGTTGCTTGACAGAGCCATCTTCGTTAAAAAGTTTTTTCTTCATAAGTAGTAAAACTGTTTCAACAGTATTACCATCTTCAAGTTGAAACAAGTACTTGATGCTCCCATCTTGACTTTGCTCTTTTTTGACAAGTTTCAACGGCTCTATTCGGTACTTCTCTTTTAGCTCATCTTTTAAAGATTGGGGTAGATTCTTCATCTCATCAAATGAGTTTACATATTTATGATATAACCAAGAGTAAACTTGTTTGGCTCTAAAAGCAGGTTTAATTAAACTTGACAACTCTTCGCGTGTAAAGTCTTGTATGCATGGTTTTGGTTCGGTTCTCACTGTTTCTCTCTCCTATGGAAATTAATCTTCTTGTGAAGCATATATATATTTTGTTAATCTTTTCATCGCTTCCTTATGGTTGTCAAGAAAAGTTTGATGTGCTTTAGAGTTACAGTAGTTTGTCACAATAAACGCCCCAGCTACAGGAATGTTAAAGGCTTTGGCAACTTTTAGTACAGCAAAGAACTCCATGTTTTCTAAGTAAATGTTATTTGATAAATAGTGTTTACATAAATGTTCATCTGTTGTAATATAATTCGATGAGTTTACAATTGTTTCACGTGAAACATGAGAAACGTCAAACGAAGAAACATTTTTGCTTCTTTGTAGGTTCGGAACCGAAGGTGATGTGCTATCAGCACCACCATAAGCAGAAATCACGTTGTCAATTGGGGTATAAGCCTTGGCATTAAAAAAACCATTCTCAATGTTAGAAGCTGTCTTTGACTCAACAATGTCAAAGATGTTATGTTTTCCATAAGAACCAGCTGTTCCAACAAAAAACAAAAAAGAGGGTTTCTCTTTTATACATAACTTAGTTAAATTAATGCTCATATCAACCATTCCTATACCTAAGGGTTTAGCAAAACTAAAAGTTTCGCTCTCTCCTGCACAGATAAACATCTTATATCCTTACTGGGATTTTTTCATCACGCAAGTAATGTTTTAAATCCATAATGTCAATCTCTCTAAAGTGAAAGATAGAAGCTGCTAAAGCTGCATCTGCATCTCCTTTAGTAAAAGCCTCTTTTATATGTTGCATTGTTCCTGCACCACCACTTGCGATTATGGGTATATTTACCACTTCAGCAATACGAGTGTTAAGGTCATTAGCGAAACCTGCTTTAGTACCATCTGAATCCATTGATGTAATGAGTAGTTCCCCTGCTCCTCTTTCATAAGACTCTTTTGCCCACTCAATGGCATCTATCCCTGTATCATTTCGTCCACCATGGGTAAAGATGTTCCACTTATTATCAGCTACTTTTTTAGCGTCTATGGCAACCACAATACATTGCGACCCAAAACGTTTAGCTCCCTCATTTATGAATTCAGGTCTTTTAATCGCTGCTGAGTTTATGCTCACTTTATCACACCCAACATTTAAAAGCTTATAGATATCATTCAGTTCACGAATTCCTCCACCAACAGTTAACGGTATAAAAACCTCTTTTGCCACCTCTTTAACTACATCAACAATAGTGGCACGTCCTTCATGAGTTGCACCAATATCCAAAAATGTAATCTCATCAGCTCCCTCAATGTTATAACGTTTTGCCACCTCAACAGGGTCACCAGCATCTCTTAGCCCTACAAAGTTTACCCCTTTAACTACGCGACCATTATCAACGTCAAGGCAAGGGATAATACGTTTTGCAAAATATTCCATTTGTTTCCTTACTCATAGCTCTCTCAAGTTTAGAACTAGAAAGAAGTATTTTTATGTTAAAATTATATCTAAATTGTTTATATAGTAAATATAAACGAAATCTTAAGTAAGAATTGTGTAAAATGAACAAAATTGAAAATCTATCAGAGTTTGCCAATAAAAGATATGGTCAAAACTTTTTAAAAAATGATGCAATAATAAAACAAATCATCCAATCGATTCCCAATGACGACTTAATAGTTGCAGAGATTGGGCCTGGCTTAGGTGATTTAACCAAAGAGTTACTATTAACTCGAAATGTCACAGCATTTGAGGTTGATAAAAGATTATGTGAGCATCTTCAAACAGTATTTAGTGAACCACTCCACACAGGTACACTAACGATACACTGTGGAGATGTGCTTGAGCGTTGGGGAGAGAATAAATTATTAGATGAAGATTATCATCTAGTTGCTAATTTACCCTATTATATTGCCACCAAGATTATCTTAAAAGCGTTAAAAGATGAACGGTGCCAATCCATATTGGTTATGGTTCAAAAAGAGGTAGCTGAAAAGTTTTCAGCACAATCAGGAGAGAAAGCTTTCTCTGCACTATCTGTTTTAACACAAACAGTTGGTTTTGGAGAGCTTCTATTTGATGTGGGGGCAGAAAACTTTGTTCCACCACCAAATATTACCTCTGCAATTCTTTTAATTGTAAAAAATCGTAGTGAAGACAATAGAGAATTTGAAGAGTTTTTAAAAATTGCATTTAAGCAACCAAGAAAAAAACTCTCTAAAAACCTCTCCTCACACTACTCTAAAGATAGAATTGAGGCACTACTCCAAGAGTTGGAGGTTAATCTTACTATCAGACCTCACGAAGCTGAGACATCTATGTATCATCACTTATATACTGAATTAAACAAGGATAATATAGATGGAAAAAAACAATCAATCAAGCGAAAATCAAAATCAAGAGAACGTAACGAAAGAGACACCTCAAAAGAGTAACAGACCAAGAAGAGACCGTCCAGATAGACCTAGAAGAGCTGGGAACCCTCATAGACGACCAAGAACAAACAATCAACCTATAAATGGTGTTCCTCAAGATAAAGAGGTTAATGGAGATACTCAAGAAGCACCAAAAGAAGCAAATAATAAAAAACCAAATAATAAAAAAAGTGCTCCCAAAAAGAAGCCTCAGCATAATAATCAAAATAGTAAAAAACCAAAACAGAATAACAATAAAAAGCCAAATCGTAACGGTGGAGGTGGAAGACGACCGAAAAAGTTTGTTCCAGGTCCTATGAGTGATGCGATGAAAGCTTCAATTTTGGAGAACAATGAAGTAAACGACTTACGAATGAATCCATGGAAACAGATTAACATGGATAACAAGAACAAAGTCCGTTTCACTCCACTTGGTGGGTTAGGTGAAATTGGTGGGAATATGGCTGTTATGGAAGATGATGAGTGTGCCTTTGTCATTGATGTGGGTATGTCTTTCCCTGATGAGACGATGCACGGAGTAGATATTTTAGTGCCAGATTTTTCTTATTTACATGCGATTAAAGAGAAAATTGTCGCTGTTATTATTACCCATGCACACGAAGACCACATTGGGGCTGTGCCTTATCTGTTTAAAGAGCTTCAATTCCCAATTTGGGGAACACCATTGGCACTGGCAATGATTGAGAACAAATTTCAAGAGCATGG
>JALSQJ010000097.1 GCA_026985495.1 Campylobacteraceae bacterium | reverse complement strand
AGCAAAAGGCGAAAAATAGAGTGTTACAGGGATATTACCAATATCTAATTTCTCTTGAATAACATAGTTGTCTTTAAAGATTCTAGCACACGCTTGATTTGGGTCCTCTCTATCTTTAACCACTTGAGTTGCCATAAGAGATAGCGATATAATATGATGCTTTGGATATTTAGTCTGTAGCTCTCGAATACGCTCTATAAATTTATCTTTTTCACTCTCATGAAACTGCTCAATATCTTTAGTAATAAATCCATCATTTGTCTGAATTGCATGATTTAAAAAATAGAACTCTCTCTCTTTATAATGTGTAATGGTTACATACTGTTGATTATACATCTAATTCTCCTATCAAATTACTCATAAATATTATTATTTCTCTTGACACAAAGGGTGTGCCTTAGAGTACTCATTTAACTTTTTACTACTGCCTAACTTTGTATATATTTGTGTTGAGACCATTGTGCTATGTCCTAAAAGTTCACTCACATCTGAAATTCTAGCTCCATTGTGCAAAAGGTGTGTTGCAAAGGAGTGTCGTAACTGATGTGGTGTCGCTTTTATGCCACTCTTTTTAAAAATCTTACTAAAGAGATAACGTATTTGACTTGTACTCATCTGTTTACCATTTTTTTCAAGTAGAAACACTTTTGGATTCTCTTGTTCTCTATACTCTTCTATCTGTTTATATAGTACTTCTATTAAAGGAATCTCACGCATTTTAGAACCTTTACCTCTCACCGTTACCCAATTTGCTGAAATATCGCTAACTCTCAATGTTGAAAGCTCTGAAATTCGTAACCCTAAACCATACAAAAGGCTAATAATTAACCTCTCTTGTCGATTTACATGTTTTAAAATCTCATCAATAATATTCTCATCAATAGGCTTAGGTAAGGTTTTAGGAACTTTAATGACCGAATCACCAATAAGCTTAATCTCAACCTCCTGTTGCTCTCTCATAAATTTTACAAAAGAGCGAACAGCACTCAACTTTTTAGAGATAGTTTTTTTAGAGTTATTACTATTTTTTATTCGCAAAGGGGTAATATCTAATACCATAGTATTATCCTCTTCATAGTAGTGACTCTCTTCTAAAAGTTCATTTAAAACATTTTCATAGGTCACAATTGAGCTAAAGGCATAACCTCTAACCTTTTCTAAATACAATAAAAAATTATTAAAATTCTCTTTTAAACTAACCATTTGAGATTATAACAAACCTTTCATAATTAACAGCTTATGTTTTTTTATATTATTTTATATTATCTTGTTACTAAAGCTTATACTTATATTAAAATCAATCTAAATTTTAGTAGTATTAATATAAAATAAAGCTTTATTTTATATTTCAGTAGTTAAATTAATATTTTTTCAAAAAAAAGAGGAGCTAAAATAGGAGCTTATAAACATACTCAAATTGTATATGTTCTCATTTGTGTTTTCAAGTACTCTTTAGCTTCATCTCTCTGCATTGAGGAGACATCAAGAATTTGATGATATATATCAATGGTGGTAAATGGTTTTGGAATAACAAATCTATCCCAACTCTTTAGTTGCCAAAAAGTATTAGCTTTAAAATTAACTACCATTAAAGGCAGATTGGCTCGTTGAGCTAATGCAACTGCTCCATCACTCATGCTATGTCTAGGACCCTTTGGACCATCAGGAGTAATCATGACAGAGTAGCCATCTTTAATGGATTTAATTGCAGATAATAGAACTGCTGTTGCCCCTTTTCTTGATGAACCTCTAAGTGGAGTAATATTTAAGAGTTGTAGTGTTCGTGCTATCAATTCACCATCATGATGACCAGAGATAATAGCTGAAGTTTTTTGATATTTACGAAGTTTTCTATAGACCAAAGGAGAGATAAATAGCTCACCATGCCATGTTATTGCCATGCATTGCTCCTCTATTGGCTCATCAATAAAATGGTAGTTTTTTTTGTAAGTGACCCAAAAGAGATACATAAAAAAGAAAACTATAGGAGGAATAAAAACTTCCCCTAGTTTTCTAAAGAACCTTTTACGCACTCACTATTCCCTCTAATGCTCCACGAGAGACTTTAGTCACTTTTACATTTACTATTTTACCCAATAGCTCTTCACTCCCCTCTACAAAGAAGAGTTTTCCATCATCTGAACGACCTGAAACTTTTCCACCTGCTTTTAGTTCATCAAAATAGACCTTATGCTCTACACCCATTTGTGCCTCCATAATCTCATCTAAAATCTCAGTATGTCTCGCTTGAAGTTTGGTCAACCTTGCCCCAGCAACCTCATTGGGAATCTGCTCTTTAAACTCAGCTGCTGCTGTATGAGGTCTTGGAGAGTATTTAAATGAGAAGAGTTGCTCAAATCGTACCTTTTCAAGTACATCCATAGTATCAGCAAAATCCTCTTCACTCTCATTAGGGAAACCTACAATAATATCTGTAGAGATAGTCGCCTTTGGGCAAAGAGTTCTAATCTTCTCACAACGATTAATAAACCACTCTTTTGAGTAGCCTCGTCTCATTGCCTTAAGTAGTGAAGTTGAACCACTCTGCAAAGGAACATGTATCTGCTTACAAATCTTTGGATTGTTTGCAAACTCCTCTAAAAACTCATCGTCCATATGTAGTGGGTGTGGAGAGGTAAAACGAATTCGTTCTAATCCATCTATTTTAGAGATTTTTTGTAGAAGTTGAGTAAAATTTGTAGATTCATCATTAGCAGTAAAGTGTTTACCATAATTGTTTACATTTTGCCCAAGAAGCATCACCTCTTTTGCACCACTCTTAACACCTTTGGCTATTTCACCCAAAATTAAATCTGAAGGGATAGAGACCTCATCACCACGTGTAGCAGGAACAATACAGAAAGTACACGATTTATCACAACCCATAGAGATATTAACCATTGATTTAAAAGGATTAGTTCGATACTCACCAAAAGCATAAGTACTATCATCATGATTAATATCAATCTCAACAGCATGTCTCTGCTCTATAACTTGTGTAATTTTTGAGATATTTCTAGCACCAAGTACAAAATCTACAGAGGGAGCCCTCTTAATAATCTCTTTTCCAAGATGTGAGGCAGTACACCCTGTTACACCTATCTTTGCACTCTCTTTTTTATATTTATTAAAAATACCAATTTCAGAGAATAGTTTTGATACAGGCTTCTCTCTTACACTACAAGTATTAATAATAATTAAATCAGCTTCATTTAACTCTTCTGTAAGCTCATACGGCTCTTTACTGTTAAGCTCTGCTATCATATGCTCGCTATCACGAACATTCATAGCACAACCTAATGTTTCTATATATAGTTTTTTCATTATAGTAGTTATTTTACAATATGTACCTCATAAAGATACTCATCATCATTTAGACCAAACTTCACTTCACGCATATAGACAGAATACTCTCTCTCCTCAAAATGTTCAATAAGTGATTTTAACTCTTTATGAGAGTTATCTTTATCAAAATAAAAAATAGATTTCTTTTCTAAATCCTCTTCAATTTTTTTAACTTCAATCATTTTTGGCTTTGATGATATTGTTGCTCTGGCTAATTTTAATTTCATTCCAAATCCTTATAATAGTTCTTATGTTAATTTTTACCATAATTTAATATGTTGTATTTTATTATTTAATTATACCTCTTTTCCTTAAAGGTAAGTTTAGATATAATACAACTCTTCAAACAACTAACAAAATCACACTAAATAGTAACTCATTGTTAAGTTTTCACTTTGTGATTATATTGTGATTGTATTAAGTATGGTTTGAAATAGTGTATAAAGGATTAAATATGGAAAAAATTGTAGATATTATTGAGGCTATGGCTCACGAAAAGAATATTTCTCTTGAATCAGCAGTCGATGCATTTAAAGAGGCTCTTATAAAAACAGCTAAAAGATGTATCAGTTACACCTCTGAATTTGAAGCAACTGTTGATATGGACAGAAAAGATTACACTGTCGAACAGGTCATCACCATTGTCAAAGATGATGATGAACGTTTAGAGACCCAACCCGATGCAGTAATAAGTCTAAAAGAGGCACAAGAGGAGTATGGTGAAGATTTAGAGTTGGGGGACCAACTTCGTTCACCATTCATACTTGAAGAGTATGGACGTACAGCCTCATTTAACCTATTTAAAGAGCTACAATACCATATTCAAAGACAGGTAGAACAAGACCTATTTGAAAAATATAGAGATAGAGTAAACAGTGTAATGATTGGTGTGGTCAATCGTGTTGATGATGATGAAAATACCTTTATTGAGATTGGTGAGCTTAAAGGTATTTTGTCACAACGTAACCGTATTAAGGGTGAAAAGTTTAAAAAAGGTGATACTGTTAAAGCTCTTTTGCGTTTTGTGACCATTGACCCAGAGATTGGTATGTTTTTAGAACTTACACGAACCTCACCAAAGTTCTTAGAGAAACTAATGGCAAAAGAGGTTCCAGAGATTGAAGATGGGTCAGTACAGATTATGTCATGTTCAAGAATACCTGGACAACGTGCAAAACTAGCTCTAAAAACAGACTTTCCAAACATCGACCCTATTGGTGCAGCAGTGGGTGTAAAAGGGACAAGAATTAATGCAGTTAGCTCCGAATTAAATGGTGAAAACATTGACTGTGTTGACTACTCTCCAATTCCTGAAGTCTTCATTACAAGAGCATTGTCTCCTGCCATTGTACAGAGTGTTAAAGTACAATCAGGTAAAGAGAAAAAGGCAATTGTTAACATTACCTCTGACCAAAAAGCAAAAGCAATTGGTAGAAGTGGTATCAATATTCGTCTAGCATCAATGCTAACAGGCTACACTATTGAACTCAATGAGATAGAGGGTATAACAGACCGAACAGGTGAAAGCTCTGGAAAACCACAAGAGATAGAGAAGACTAAGAGTACAGATGCCTTAGCTAGTCTATTTAAGTAGTATCTACAGATAAACACCACGCCCACAAAGCAATATATAATCACAATATTGACACCTAGAGAGGTCGTCACAACGAGAGGCTACAACCTCTTTTGTTGCTTTTAACTCATCAATAGTCTCATAGAGAAGTTCACTCTTCTCCTCTAGTGCTGTTATCTCTGTTGTTTTACCATTAAATAGCTCTACAAATGCTAACTTTAAATCTTTAAATTTATCTTTTAAAAGCTCATGATAGATGCTCATCTGAAAATCTCTCAATTTCTCTAAATTTTTTGTTCGGTTAGCCTCTTTTATAGAGCCTGTTTTATAATCAAGAATAAATGTTCCTGTAACATCTTGGTCAATTCGGTCAACTACACCCTTAAAGTTTATACCACCAATAGAGCCAATAATATGTTTCTCCAGTTCAACAACTCGCCACCCTGCTCTGAAATGATAAATTTGAGCCTCAATAAACTTATCTAGTTTGGCTCTCCACAAAAGCTTATGGTAGGCAATTTTAGATGAGTTACTCTCTAAGAGTTGGTCTAGTATCCTATCGATACTCTTTTTCATCTCCTCTTTACTCTCAAAATGGTTTTGCTCTTTAAAGAGATGCTCCATAACTTTGTGTAAAAGACGACCCTCATTTAGCTCATCTTCCTCTTTTGCTTTTAGGTTTAAAACATAGTTGTAGTAGTATTTTCGCTTACAAGTTAAAAATATATTTAGCCTTGTTGCTGACCAACTAATAGAAGAGGCATCAAACTGCTTTATAATTGGGTCAAAATCATCTACTACTCTATCTGGTTCACTGTAGAGTAACTTTAAATTTGACTCAACACTCTCTCCTTCACCTAAACCTAACTCATATAGGTATGAAGCAGGTACTCTATTGTTACTTTTAGAGTAGATAATTGTTGTTATATCTGCTTGTTCCATAAGTCGTTTATAGAGCTGTTTTTGCAACGCTTCACGGTCATTTTTAGTTGGCAATCTGGCAAACTTTCTTAGACTAGAGTTCAAAAAGTTATCTTTAGCTGGAATAGCTGGAACAATACCATCATTAAAATCGACCACAACTACCCCTCTAAAACTAACTCCTCTAGTCTCCAATGCTCCCATAACTGTCACTTTCCCACCCCGAACATCATCTAAAGTCAATTTTCCAACTTTTTTAAGCCACAAAAAGAGCCATGACTTCATACTCATAAGTTCAGTAGAGAAAACACTCTTAAACTGCTCTTCACTCTCTTCAACTATGGAGTGTTTTTTATCTACTTCAAAAGGTTTTAAAGTAGCAAAGAACTCCTCAACTTTTACTTTTTGAGTTAGCTCTATTCTATTTATATCCTCTATAATAAGGTCATACTTTTTAAGTAGAAAAGCCGATTGGGAGGAGAAATTCTGCCAATGTTTGTAGATAGCCTCTAACCGTTTATAAGCTTTACTCTTTTTATAATCAAACCCCATAGCAAAGTTGAAGTTATTTAGATTGTCATAGAGTCTTAAGCTCTCTTTAAAAGATTCATCAGGTAAAATTACTACTATCTCTTCTGGTAAAATACCCCCATTTACCATCTTCTGCACAGATTCAAAAAGTAGAGGAATTTGAGCTAAACGCTCCTCTACAGCAAATACCTTTGCGTTGATTTTTTGCTCATTTTTAATGCTACTTAACACCTTTTTGCTCTGCAAATCAAAGACTACATAGGCATCGTTTTCAACCTCTACCCCCATCTCCCCAAAACGCTCTTGAACCTTTAAATTAAACTTAGAGGTGTGAAGATGAACAATAAAGGGTCTATTTTGAGCTATCTGCTCTATTAATCTTAGCTCAAAATAGCTCATATAACCCTCTAAATGCAACTCAAACCTATCATAGCTCTCAATAAACCCACGATTTAGTCGATAACTCTTTGGTATAAAAACTCGGTCGGTTAAACCTCTCTCTTTTAAAAGTCGCTCATAGTTCTCTAGTAGTTGCTCTAGCACCTCAATATGTTCAGCAAACTCCACATAGGCATCACCCTCTACAAGTGCATCAAAACTTACCTCTTCATGGCTCAACTCTTCAAAGAATTTTAAAATTGCATCACTCTTTGTAAAAAATCGAACCAACTCTCTGTTTATCTTTAGACTCTTAAAGTCATCAAAATCTGAAGCCTCTTGAAGTAAAATAGTCCGTTTAAGTGAATCAACCATGGCAAGTTGTGGCAAGATAATAGCTCGTTTTTCAAACTCATCAATTCGCATAAGTGTAGGTAAAAGCCCCTCTTGCTCTCTTTGAGCAAGACGAATATTTCTAATAGCACGTGAAGTTGGGTAGATTTGTACTGTTTTCATAAAATAATTATAGCAGATTAAGAGAGAAAAAGAGTATAATCAACAAAAAACAATATGCTCTATTTTAACTACAACAATAAAAAATAGTTACAATGAGATAATACTTTAAAATTAAAATAAACTTAATTTTTTTAACTATTTTGTATATTTATTTTAAATTTATATGCTATACTTTTCTTAACAGGAAAAAGCTTGAAGAGGTAGTAGAACTTCAAGCCAAAGAATCAAATATTTTATAACTCCTGTTGAGATGTTTAAGCCAGAATAGTACATATATATTTACCTATTTTTTTTCCTCCCTCCTTTTTTTTGATCCAAAGCTTAAACATCTCATCTCTTTAAAACCACAAACAACCAAATCTAAAGCAAAGATACGATATTTTTACTCCAATAATAACCTGAGGAGATAGAATGATAGATATATTAATTATCGGGTCAGGTGGAGCAGGTCTCTCTTCTGCACTTGAAGCCAAAGCACAAGGTGCTAATGTTTTAGTAATAGGCAAACACTACCCTACTGCCTCACAAACCTCTATGGCACAAGGGGGAATAAATGCCTCTTTAGGAAATGTTACTCCTGACTCTGTTCAAGCACACATAGACGACACTATTAAGTCTGCTCATGCTCTGTGTAGTGTAAAGATGGTTAAAGAGTTATGTGAAGATGCCCCTAAAAGCATTAAGTGGTTAGAGAAGATAGGTGTTCCATTTGACCGAACCAATGAAGCAAAGGTAGCCCAACGACAATTAGGAGGTGCATCTAGCAAGAGAGCATGTTATGCACAAGACTACACAGGTCTTAAAATACTACATACCCTTTACGATACCTGTTTAAAAGAGGGTATTGAGATGGTAGAGGAGCATTTTCTTCTTAATCTTATTGTTAAAGATAAAGTAGTAATGGGTGCTACTTTTTTAGATATTATTACAGGTGAAGTAAAAGAGATATTGGCTAAAAATACAATTATTGCTACAGGTGGATATTGTGGAATATATAAAAATTACACCACCAATGCACAAGGGGCAACAGGTGATGGAGTTGCATCTGTTTTAAGAGCAGGTGGAGTGGTGAGTGATATGGAGTTTATACAGTTTCACCCAACAGCTCTTAAAAGCTCTGCTATACTAATAAGTGAAAGTGCTAGAGGAGAGGGTGGCTACCTAATCAACTCCAAAGAGGAGCGTTTTGTAGATGAGCTTCTATCTCGTGATGTGGTCGCAAGAGCTATCACTTCACAAATAGATGAGGGGCAAGAGGTATTTTTGGACTTACGCCATTTAGGAGAAGATAGACTCTTAAAACTAATGCCTCAAGAGGTACGACTTTGTAAACTTCATGAAAATATAGACCCAGCAAAAGAGCTTATTCCTATTAAGCCTGTAGCTCACTACAGTATGGGTGGGATTGATGTAAATGAGAAGCTAGAGGTAAGAGGTTTAAAAAACTGTTATGCTGTTGGTGAATGCTCAAATGCCAAAGTGCATGGAGCAAACCGTTTAGGAGGTAATTCGCTCTTAGAGATTGTCTCCTTAGGAAGAAGAGCAGGTAAGAATGCTGTAGGTACTATTTCTAAACATACCTACGAAAGCAACAACAACCAACGCCAAAAAGACCAAGAGTATATCAACAGCTTACTAGAGGAGTACCCCTACCAACATAACTTCTACACCATTCAAGATGAGCTAGGAGAGAAACTATACAAACATGCAGGAGTAGTACGAGACAACAGTGAACTTAACAACCTACTCAACGAAATAAGGGTTATAAAAGCTGATATAGATAACATGGGTATTGGTGACAAGAGCAGAGAGAACAATAGTAACTTAGTAGAGTTTTTAGAGTTTCAAAATATGCTAGAGATAGCTGAAGTGGTTTTAGATTCTGCTTTAGTACGAGATGAGAGTCGTGGAGCTCACTATAAAAGTGCATTTCCTAATGAAGATGATAAGCTCTACAAAGCCCATTCACTCTTTTGGGTAGAAGATGGCATTTTACAAAATAGATTAGAGAGGGTAAAATCGTGACAATAACAGTTCAAAAAAGTAATGGGAGAGTTACATACTCTCTACCAATTGAGGGAGTTACTCTATTAAAAGCTCTCTATCATATTAAAAAGAGTGAAGATAATAGCTTAACCTTTAGCTCAAACTGTCGTTCAGGTGTCTGTGGAACTTGTGCTGTTAGAGTCAATGGTAAAGAGGTTTTAGCCTGTTCTTATACCATTCAAGATGGTGATTTGGTTGAGCCATTAACATACCATGAGGTAGAACGAGACCTAAAGGTTAATAAACAGAAGAGAAGAGAGACCCTAAAGAGTGCTACTGCATGGCTACAAGCTCCACAAGAGGCGACCATTACCCCTGAGATTGTAACAATAAGCGAGAAGCAAAGTGACTGTATTTTGTGCAACTCATGCTACTCTAGCTGTCCTGTTTTAGAGGTAAACCCAAACTTTATTGGACCTTTTGCACTTACTCGTGCCTATCGCTACAGTAGTGACCCAAGAGAGGGTAGTGTTAAGACCATTATAGACAACATTCAAACTAATGGAATTTGGGACTGTACACTATGTGGAAACTGTACCGAAGTCTGTCCTCAAGGCATTGACCCTAAGATGGATATAAATATGCTTAGAGCCACATCAAGCCAATTTGGCTACTCTGACCCTAATTTTCAAACTATGGATTTTGGATTTGGGGGGTTCTAATTAACAATGTTATTCCAACATTGTATTAAACTCATCTTTAACAAAAAATGCACCAAGAAGAGAGCTTAATATAATCATAATAACCATACCTGTACTACCAAAAGAGTCTAAAGATACAGTAGATACCTCTTGCTTAGGGTCTTTATCAATACTCTTGCTCTCTAACTGAACCTTAGCTAACTCTACACTCTCTCCTGTTGCACTATTAGCAAATAGAGTACTATGAAATAGTATTAAAAAACCAACTATTTTAAAAACTATACTTATCTTATTTTTTACAAAATACATTATCTACTCCTTAATTTTTATTTAACGATATTGTATTAAATATATAATATTTATATTATTAAATTTATTAAAGATTAGATTAAACTATTAATTTGTGATAAAAATATACACCATATTCAGAGTAAAGAAATAGTAATTTTTATTAAAAAACAGAAAAGAACCTCTATCTATATCTATTCCAGAAAGAGTCAGCAAAATCACCCTCTTCTAACGTACTTGATAAACCTTTTGATGTTTCAACTCCTAAATACTCTTTTGCATCATTTAATCTATAATAGTACCGTAAGGTATTTAGCTTCTTACCGTTGCTCCAACTTGAGACTAGAAAGTGGTTATCTCTATGCTCTTCTAGTTTAGAGTAAGCACCCTCTTTTGTAAAACTATTGGCGAACATATAGAGCCTATCTCCATCTACTAAATATTTTGCTTTTGTCATCTGCATATCACCAATAATTGGCTGATAAGTAACTTCATCAGAGTTAAAAGAGACTTTTATTAGAAGATTTGGACTCTTATCTTTACCTTTATATGCTAAATAGTAATGATGACCACTTAACATCTTTTTATTAAAGCTTTTATACTGTTTGTACTCCACAACACCAAAGTCATCTGGTTCAACAATAGGGGGTACAATAGTTGTTGTTTTAACATTTTGCTCCACCCTTTGAGTTCTAGGTTTAGTCATTAAAAATGGCATGGTATAGTCACTCTCAGAAATAGCAACATTTTGAGAAGATGAAGTATATGGCTTTATAGGTCTATAGGTTTGCACCTGTCGATACTGTTTAATAGGAGGAGTATAAGTTCTTCTCTTCGCAGAGACTCTATTAGCATAATTACGAACTAAAGGGTACTTAAGCATATTTGAGTGTGCAATATGTGCATCTTTAAAGTAACGTTTATAATATGATACTTTTGAATAGAGTATATTTTTATTAGAGGTATAATAGGCAAAGGGGATATACCAACCATTAGAGTGAACAATTACAACATGAGAGCGTAATGATTTTGGTAAATTTTCTATATGTCGCTCTAAACCTTGCAAGTTTTTAAAACTTCCAAATTTAATAAAATATTCTGCATTTGCAAATGTCAAGAGTATTACAAAAAGTATCAATAATCGAGCCAAGCTATATCCTTTTTTTAAAGAATTATAGCATAGCAAATGTCAACTAATTGTGAATATATCGTATTTAAACTGCTTTTACCCTCTAGGGTCAACCAAATACCCAGCAATAGCACTTGCAGCTGCCACAGCAGAGTTTGCTAAATAGATTTCAGAGGTTCTAGCACCCATACGCCCTACAAAGTTACGGTTAGTAGTTGCAACACATCGTTCACCATCACCTAAAATACCCATATAGCCACCCAAACATGCTCCACAAGTTGGGTTAGATACTACAGCACCTGCATTAATAAGTATATCCATTAGCCCCTCTTTTTGTGCTTGAAGTAAAATTTTTTGAGTAGCAGGAGTGACAATCATTCTTGTGTGTCTAGCAACTCTTTTACCCTCCATAATCTTTGCAGCTATTCTAAGGTCTTCAATTCGTCCATTTGTACAACTTCCTATCATTACTTGGTCAATTTTTAGGTTATCAGCTACTGCCTCCTCCATAGTATGTCCATTGCTTGGTAAAAATGGATAGGCAATGACAGGAGAGAGATTTGCAACATCTATCTCTAAGACTTGAGAGTAGTTCGCATCTTCATCTGAGTAGTGAATTTTAGGCTCTGCTCTAAGTCCACCATTTGCTTTTGCTCTCTCATCAAGATAAGTTTGTGTTACATCATCAACAGCAAAAATACCATTTTTAGCTCCAGCTTCAATAACCATGTTCGAGATAGAGAATCTATCTGCCATATCTAAGTATTGAACTGTATCTCCTGTAAACTCAATCGCTTTATACAATGCACCATCAACTCCAATCATACGAATAAGCTCTAAAATAATATCTTTTCCATAGATATGTTGGGCAGGTTTCCCTGTAAGTTCAACCTTAATAGTCTCTGGTACTTTAAACCAATTTCCACCTGTAATCATACCAAATGATAGGTCGGTACTTCCCATACCTGTACTAAATGCTCCTAACGCTCCATGGGTACAGGTGTGGCTATCTGCACCAATAATTACATCACCTGGAACAACCAAACCCTTTTCAGGAAGTAAAGCGTGTTCAATTCCCATATCTTTCTCATCAAAAAAATGTTTCATATTATGCTTATAGGCAAATTCTCGTGAAATCTTTGCTTGATTTGCAGATGCAATATCTTTTGCAGGAATATAGTGATCCATAACAATACAAAAATTGTCTGGTCGTGCTAACTTTTTAGCCCCACTCTCCTCAAATGCTCGAATAGATATAGGAGTAGTAATATCATTTCCTATAATCATATCAATATCAACTCTAACAATCTCTCCAGCTTTTACCTCA
>JALSQJ010000096.1 GCA_026985495.1 Campylobacteraceae bacterium | reverse complement strand
GCAATAAAAACAGAACGACAACTCTCTTCTAAAAAATAGGTATATTTCTCAATAATTGCATCTTCATCTTCTACATATAAGATATTTAAATTTTTTAAGACTTTCATATTTCCCTTTTTATAAATCATATTATTTTCTAAATCTAATTGCGTATAATTACATAAAATTGTGATGTAATAGTGTTTTTTTTACAATAGTATCTAAACTATTTAACCGTTCAGGTGTACCAATATCATACCAGATACCTCTATGTAACTCTGTAGTTAATTTTGAGCTTTTAATAGCCTCAAAAAGAATAGGAGCTAAAGGCTGTTTCCCATAATCCAACCTCTCAAATAGTTTTTTGGAGTAGTAACCAATACCTGAAAAAGTATATCTCTTATCTGTTTTGCTTAAAGGGAAATCACCTGATAGGTTATGTTCAGGGTTCTCTACTAAAACCAAATGAGCCATATTATCCAAAGAGAGTTTAAATGATTTATCATAACGATAGTCTGTCCAAACATCACCATTTACTACTAAAAAAGTCTCACTTAGATAAGGTAGTGCTTTTATAATACCCCCTGCTGTCTCTAAAGCTCCCTCTTCTTGTTCATCTGAAATCACAATATTTACACCCCACTTAGAACCATCACCCAAATAATCTATAATCTGATGACCTAAATAGGCAACATTGACAATAATCTCTCTAAATCCTGCCTCTTTAAGTCGCTCTATATGCCAAACAATAAGAGGTTTTCCACCTATTTTTAAAAGTGGTTTTGGGGTATTGTTGGTAAGTGGTCGCATTCGACTACCTAGACCAGCAGCCAATATCATTGCTCTCATAAACCTCTCCTATTTAAAAGTTCACCCAATGGTTGTAACTCTGGATACTTCTGACACACCTCTTGAATATATTGCAGTGTTAAAGGTATATCTTTTAAGTATCTTGGTTTATTATCTCGAATATTCAAACGAGCAAAAATTCCCAATATCTTAATATGTCTCTGTAATCCTGTAAAATCAAACCAACGAATAAACTGCTCATCAGAGACATCTACCCCTTTTAACTTCTTAAACTCCAATGCTAACCTCTCCATCTGTTTAGGGTCAAATCGAACATATACATCTTTTAACATAGATACTAAATCATAGGTTAAAGCTCCTCTACGTGCATCTTGATAGTCAATAATGACTAACTTACGCCCTGTCTCCATCATAATATTTTGTGAGTGAAAATCACGATGAACAAAAATCTCTTGTGGTTGAGAAAGCACTTCTGAACAGATTAAATCTAAACTGTTGTTTAGTATCTGTTGCTCTTTAGAGGTTAATCGTTGATTAAGATGCTGAAAAAGATACCAGTCCTGCATAAGAGTCATCTCAAACATTAAAAATTCTCTATCGTAAGATTGTAAATTGGTAGTATCTGCCTCTTGAATTTTTAAAAGTTGGTCAATCCCTTTCATATACAAAAGTTCAACACTCATTGGACTTAATACATCGGCTAAATGACGTGTTCCTAAGTCTGTTAATAGAAGAAATCCATCAGTTAAATTTTGAGTAATAATTCTAGGAACTTCAACTTGTGCTTTTAATAAACGTACCGAAATATCAATAAATGGATAGATACTCTCTTTATCGGCAGAAGAGTCCATAAGAACATAGCTCTCATCACCTACTTTTACACGATAATATCTTCTAAAACTAGCATCACCTCCCATAGCCTCTATCTCATAATTTTCATATCCTAAACTTGTTATCCAACTCTTAATCTTTTGCATATATTGCCCCTAAAATTGTATTTTTTTTTGCACCTGTTACAGTTTTTAAATTAATTTTTTCATTAGCTAATCGCTTGTGTGCAAACCAAGCAAATATCATCGCCTCCAAATTATCACTATCGACACCATATTTAGTAGTTGAACTTACTTCAACATGAGGTAATAACTCTTGTAACTGCTCCATTAAAAAAATATTTTTTGCACCACCACCACAAACCAATAATTTTTCTATCTTAAATTTTTTAATTTCGTTTGCAATAGAGGTTACAGTTAGAGCCAACAGTGTTGCTTGAATATCCTCATTGGGTATTTTACCCACACTTTTTAAATAATTTATTAAAAATTCCTTATTAAAATACTCTCTTCCTGTACTTTTAGGATAATTTAATAAAAAATATCCATCTTCCAACATATTGTTTAAAAGTTTGAGATTTACTGTTCCAGATTTTGCCCACTCTCCATCTTTATCATACTCCTCATTTTTACACTCTTTTATCCATAAATCCATTAAAACATTTCCACAACCAGTATCATACCCAATAATATTAGGTTCAAAAATGGATATATTAGCCATACCTCCAATATTTAAAACAGCACAATTTTGAATATGAGAGAAGAGAAAATGGTGAAATGCTGGTGCAAAAGGAGCTCCTTGCCCCCCTAAAGCAATATCTTTAGAACGAAAATCGGTAATAACATCAATCTTGGTATGAACAGATAACACAGAGGGGTTTCCAAGTTGCATCGAAAAAGGGGTTACAGTGTTTGGTTGATGCCACACCGTCTGTCCATGTGAACCAATAGCTACAATATCTTCTGAAGAGAGTTCTGTTTTTTCTAAAAGTTCATTAACAGCTTTAGCAAAAAAAATGCCTAAAAGATAATCAACCTTACCCACCTTTTGAAACGTTGTAGTGCCATTTATCATATTGATAATCTCATTTTTCAAATCATTATCAAACGGTATATAGTGACTCTCTTCTAATATACAACAATGTTTATCTATTTGACAAAGTACTACATCAACCCCATCTAAACTTGTACCCGACATAATTCCAATGTATCGTTTCATCATCTTCCTCTTTTTTGTAGATAAAAATCAAAAAAGATTATACTCCAAAAATGAAAAAATAATTATTTTTTATGTATAAATTAGTAACAAATAATAGAGGAAAACAGAACTTAATTTAAAATTAAAAAATTTTTATTATTTTTTCTGTTTATTTATGAAACTAAGATAACTATTAGTTTTATTCAATTAAACTACACTTATTTTAAAATAAGTAGGAGCAAAAAGTGAACTATAAACATAGGAAAATTATCGAAATTGCACAAGAGTTTGGATATACCACAGCCAAAGAGTTTGCAACATTTTTAAAAATATATAAACCCTATATTCAACTTCTCTAATATTTAAGTTATAAAATTTAAATCTTCATCTGAATAATCCTTAAAATTATCTATACCACACTTTAGGTCTCTTATATATCTAAATGCACTATTTAGATTGTTTT
>JALSQJ010000095.1 GCA_026985495.1 Campylobacteraceae bacterium | reverse complement strand
AAACAGTGTATTTTTTTGATGCCTGAAATCTCCCTTACCCCACAGATGGAAAAACGACTCACTAACTATTTTGGAAAGCGTTTGGTGATGTGGCACTCTAAATTGACCAAAAAGAGAAAAGAGGAGATTTTAGAGAAGATACATAATAATGAAGTCGATATTGTCGCAGGTGCTAGGTCGGCGTTGTTTACGCCTTTGACAAATTTGGGTTTGATTATTGTCGATGAAGAGCATGATGACAGCTATAAATCTATGATGAAACCACGCTATCATGCTCGTGATATGGCTGTTTATATGGCTAAAAAGTTAGGGGCTAAAGTTATTTTGGCAAGTGCTACTCCTAGCCTTAGCTCTTACCACAAATATGATGTTGTACGGCTCAAAAAACCTTTTATTAAGACCAAAAAGAGATACTATTTTATGGGGGGAACAACGCTAAACAATGCAATGCTTAAAAAGCTTATGGAGAATTTTGAAGCAGATAAGCAGTCACTTCTTTTTGTGCCAACACGAGGAAATTTTAAGTATTTGTATTGTCAAAAGTGTGGGGTTACTCATCTCTGCCCTTACTGTTCAGTGGGTATGGCTCTACATAGAAAAGTTAGGCATCTGAAGTGTCACTATTGTAACTATACAGAAGCTATTAGAACAGTCTGTACACATTGTGGGCATGAGCCTTTGATAAGTGAGCGAATGGGAACAGAAGAGGTAAAAGAGATAGTTGAGAGTGCAATACCTAATATGGTAATAGAGCAGTTTGATAGAGATAGTATTACTACAGCTACTAAATTGAAAAAAGCTTTAAAACGTTTTGAGGCAAAAGAGAGCCACTTACTTTTAGGAACACAGATGTTAAGTAAGGGGCATGATTATGCGAATATTACACTCTCTATTATTTTAGGTATGGACTATATTTTAGGTTTGGGAGATTATAGGGCTAGAGAGAGGGCGATGAGTCTGCTCTTGCAAGTAGCAGGGCGTTCTGGTCGTGCTAAATCTGCTGAGGTGATTGTGCAGTCTCAAAATGCAGATTTTTTTAGTCTATATTTGAATGATTATGAAGCCTTTTTAAAAGATGAGATGCTTTTTGTGGAGGATATGTACCCTCCTTTTGTAAGTTTGGCACGAATTTTGATTTCTCATGTTAAAGAGGAAAAAGCTGGTAAAATAACTTTAGATACAGTGACAAAGTTAAAAGCTTTTGAGGGTGTTGAGATAGTAGGTCATGGAAAAGCTCCCATTGAACGGATTGCTAATAAGTATAGGTTTAATATCTTGTTACGCGCATCTAAACGTTCGATACTTTTAAAAGCACTACATTTTGTAAATAATCCTTTGATAGAAATTGATATGGATCCTGTGGAGTTCTCTTAGTATTTTTGGGTAAAATTTGATATAACAACCGTAGGTCGGGTTGCCCTCATCCCGACATAAATTAGCTCAATGAAACAAATATATCTTGACATAAAAAGATATAAAATGAACGATAAAATATAATAATCGTTAGAATTGTCGGGATGAGGACAACCCGACCTACGATATTAAATAAATAATAAAGAAGCAAACATGAAAGAAAGATACCCAACCAAAAAAATCTATGTAGGTGATGTAGCCGTAGGTGGAGATGCTCCTATTTCAGTACAATCCATGACCTATAGTGACACCAATAATGTGGCTGAAACCGTAGAACAAATTAACCGTTTACACTTTGCAGGGGCTGACATGGTTCGTGTGGCTGTGCCTAAAATGGAAGATGCCTTAGCTCTTAAAGCGATAAAAGAGCAGATATCATTACCTTTGATTGCTGATATTCACTTTAACTATAAATTAGCATTAGAAGCATCTAAATGGGTAGATTGTATCCGTATAAACCCAGGAAATATAGGGGAGAAGAGTCGTGTCAAAGATATTGTCAAAGCGTGTCAAGAGCGAAATTTACCAATTAGAATTGGGGTAAATGCAGGAAGTTTAGAAAAAGAGTTTGATGATAAATATGGAGCAACAGCTAAGGGTATGGTAGCAAGTGCTGAGTATAATATTAAGTTTTTAGAGGATTTGGGATTTACAGATATAAAGGTCTCTTTAAAAGCTTCAGATGTAGAGCGAACGGTTGATGCTTACCGAATGTTACGACCTAAAAACCACTACCCATTTCACCTTGGAGTAACAGAGGCAGGAACAATTTTTCATGCAACAGTTAAGTCCTCTATTGGTCTTGGAGCTTTACTCTTAGATGGAATTGGCGATACCATGAGAATCTCTATTACAGGAGAGTTGGAAGAGGAGATTAAAGTTGGAAAAGCAATTTTAAAAGATTCAGGGCGTGTTAAAGATGGTTTAAACATTATATCTTGCCCAACATGTGGACGTATAGAGGCTAATTTAGTTTCAGCTGTAGCAGAGGTTGAGAGACGAACAGCTCACATTAAAACCCCTATGGACGTGTCGGTTATGGGGTGTGTGGTTAATGCTATTGGTGAAGCGAAACATGCCGATGTGGCTATTGCGTATGGTAAAGAGGCAGGGTTGGTTATGATAAAAGGGGAAGTTGTAGCACGACTACCTGAAAATGAGTTGGTTGACAGATTTGTAGAAGAGGTTGAAGCGTTTGCTAAAGAGAATAGATAATTTTTTTAGGGGTTTAAAGAGTGAGTGAAAATATATATAACTTAAATATAGAGAGGGCAGTTCTTTCAGCAATTATATTTGACCCTCAAATTTTTGAAGAGATAGCATCAAAGTTAAAAGTACAAGATTTCTATCTACCTTTTCATCAACACCTTTTTGTGGCAATGGAGGAGTTGATACGAGAAGATAAACCAATAGATGAAGAGTTTTTAAAGACAAAATTGAGTAGTAATGGAGATTACGATGAGGTTGCTCTTTTAGATGTATTGGCTTCAAATCCTATCTCCAACACCAATGCCTATTTAGCTGAGATTAAATCACGTTCAACAAAACGAGCTTTGGCAACATTGGCAACTACTATTAAAAAATTGACTATAGAAGATGACCTACCAACCGAAGAGGTTATGAATATGGTAGAGCGAAAGCTCTATGAGATTACTCAAGATAGTACGAGTGAAGATTTTAGAGAGTCAAAAGAGATAACTCTCTCTATGATAGAAGAGATAAATCGTCTAAAAGCGTTGGGAAACTCAAAACTTCTTGGGGTTGATACAGGGTTCCATAATCTAAATGACCATACACAAGGGTTTGGTAAGGGTGACCTTATTATTGTAGCTGCTAGACCTGCGATGGGGAAATGTTTGGGAAAAGGCACAAAGGTATTAATGTACTCTGGAGAGTTAAAAAAAGTAGAAGATATTGTGGTGGGTGATGAGTTAATGGGTGATGATTCAACGCCTAGAAAAGTACTCTCTTTGGCTCGTGGACGTGAAGAGATGTATTGGGTTCGTCAAAATAAAGGGATAGATTATAGGGTTAATAAGTCGCATATTTTATCACTTAAGCGTTCTCGAAATGAGGGGAAAGATAAACATGGCGATATTTTAAATATTGAGGTTTCGGAATATTTAGAGAAGTCCACTAAATTTAAGAGTAATTATAAGGGGTACAAAAGTAAACTTGACTTTTCAAAGCTCTCTTTCAGTTATTCAGATAAATATAGTGTTTCTGATGAAATAGAATATACAGGTATTAAAGTAGAATTTGATAAAGTAGATGACTATTATGGTTTTGAGATAGATGGGAATAAGTTGTTTTTACTTGAAGATATGACAGTTACGCATAACACTTCATTAGTTCTAAACATGACCCAAAAAGCCATAGAGAGAGGGGAAGGCGTAGCATTTTTCTCACTTGAAATGCCAGCTGAACAGTTGATGCTTAGGTTACTTTCTACGGAGACCTCTATTCCGTTGCAGAAGCTTAGAGTAGGGGATTTGACAGATGATGAGTGGAGTAATCTCTCTAAATCAGCCGATAAGATGGCAAGTCGTAAGCTCTTTGTGGACGATGGAGGAATGGCTACCATTCATCATGTACGTTCTAAATTGCGTAAACTTAAAGGGCAACACCCTGAGATTAGTATGGCTATTATTGATTATCTACAACTAATGAGTGGAGATAATAAAGAGGGGAGACAGCAGGTTATTTCTGAAATATCAAGAGGATTAAAACAGTTGGCTAGAGAGCTTCAAATACCAATTATTGCTCTTTCACAGTTAAATCGTGGAGTTGAGAGTCGAGATAACAAACGACCGATGCTTAGTGACCTTAGAGAGTCTGGTTCTATTGAGCAAGATGCCGATATAGTAATGTTTGTCTATCGTGATGATGTCTATCGTGAGGCTGCTGAAAAAGAGAAAGAGATGAAGGCAAAAGCTGAGGGTAAAGAGTATGAGAATACGTTTCAGAATAAACCAGAAGAGGAGACCGAGCTTATTGTAGGTAAGCATAGAAATGGACCTACAGGAACAGTTCGACTTATATTCCAAAAACGATTTACTCGCTTTGTAGATGCACCAAAAGGTGGAGGTAGAGATGTTCCATTTGAAGTTATTTATGAAGAGGATGGAAATATGGATACCCGAGATATGGGGAATATAGAACTACCAACAATTTAGGTATTTTGAATGCTTGAAAAACCGAAACTTTTTTTAAATTTAAAAGAGTTTTGGTTGGCAGTGCTACTGCTTCTGTTGCTACTTTTTGTACGACTATTTTTTCTATATGGAGAGTTCCAAGAGTTTCGAGAGAAACCTTTTTATTATAGCGATGTAGAGGTAATTCAAGCCTATGAGAAGTGGAAAGAGAATGAGTATCATACTATTTTAAAGCTCTATAGTCCTGCTTTAGATATGAACTTTTTTTCTCGTACTAAAATACGTCAAGAGGAGATAACTTCTAAGATACGTTTGAAGCTTTTTCCTAACAAGAAGATGCATTTTCTTGACTATTTAGGAACACCATATATCTCCTCTTTGGTTCGAGAGATTTATGATGATGAAGAGAGTCCAAAGAGGGATATTTTTACCTTTATTGAGAGGCAACATCACAATGATGAGATAAGAAGTTTCTATAAAGCTATCTACTTTGCTACACCTATAGAGAAATCTTTACGAAATAGAGTTTCAACTTTAGGTGTGAGCCATCTTATTGCTCTAAGTGGCTTTCATTTGGCTATCTTATCTTCTCTACTATTTTTTCTACTTAGAATTTTTTATCGACCTCTACAGCAGAGGTTTTTCCCTTATCGTTTTGACCTTTTTGATATTGGTTTTATGGTTTTACTACTTCTAGCTTGGTATGTTTGGTTTGTAGGCTCTCCTCCCTCATTAGTTCGTTCATATACTATGATGTTAGTTGGGTGGATTGTTCTACTTTTAGGAGTAGAGTTAATCTCAATTACTTTTTTAGTAACGGTTGTTTTAATTTTATTGGTTATCTTTCCAATGTTGCTACTCTCTTTAGCTTTTTGGTTTTCAGTTGCAGGGGTATTTTATATCTTTTTGCTACTGCACTACTTCTCAACAGTAAATAGATATTTAATGACTCTACTTATAAGTGTTGTAATTTTTATCTTAATGTTGCCAATTGTACATATGATTTTTCCTTTGGTTAGCTCTTTACAGATTTTTTCACCTATTCTCTCATTGATATTTTCTCTTTTTTACCCAATAAGTATGCTTTTACACCTATTTGGAGTTGGTGATATTTTTGATACAATGCTCATAAAACTTTTTACACTTGAAGCCAAAGAGCATCTCTTTTTACTGCCATCATATTATGGAGGTTTATATCTACTTCTATCTTTTTGTGCAATATTCTCACGATGGCTATTTTATCTCCTACTTTTAGTTTCTACTCTTTTTGCTATTGGTTTGTTTAGTGGCTTTTTGGTATCATAAATAAAAAATTGGAAACTACATGAGCTATTTATCTAAATTTAAAGAGTACCCCTTAACCTATTTGTTAATTATTTTGAATATTACTATTTTTCTTACTCCTATACTTATCCCATCACTTGAAAATTTTATCTATCAAGAGGGTGCATTGAGTGGTTATTGGGTTGTAGTTAAAGGTGAGATTTATAGATTGGTTAGCTCAATATTTTTACACTCTGGTGGGACACATATTGTTATGAATATGCTCTCTTTATACATGGTAGGAAGAGTAGTTGAGAGACTTTTTAGTAAGTTTGCCTATTTGTCTATCTACTTCATCTCTGCATTTTTTGGAGCTTTTACTTCTATCTATATGCACCCAGATGGTTGGGCAGTAGGAGCAAGTGGAGCTATATTTGGAGTTTTTGGTGCATTAGCAGGGTTTGCTTTTGTTCATCGAAATAGAATGAGAGAACAGTTTATGGCATTTATGAAAGATTTTGGAGTTATATTGCTGATTAATCTTGTAATTGGTTTTCTCTTCCCCTCTATTGATGTCTCTGCTCATGTGGGTGGCTTAGTTGCTGGAGTTATAGGTGGGCTTGTTGTTGCAAAACAGCCACGATTTGTTTGGGTCTATTTGGCTATCTCAGTATCTCTTTTAGTTGCTATATATAACTATTTATCTCTACTCTATGTCTCTATTGTTTAGGTTTGTTCTTATCTCATCTCTTTTTTTGGGGTGTGCTGTAAAAGAGCTAACAGTGAACTATCGCCAAGATAAAATTTATAGATTAGAGAATATGTTACTTCTGTTGTCTCCAAAAGTAGATAGAGCAGAGGCTTACGACTTAGCTAAAAGTAGTGTTAATTATAGCTATAGATTAGCTAAGGAGTATAGAGCTATAGCTTTTCCATGGTTACAAAATAGTTTGGTTAATATAGGTTTAAAAAAGCGTGGACTCTGTCATGAGTGGGCAAGTGATTTGTGGCATTATCTTAAAAAGAGAGAGTATAGGAGTTTCTCTTTTCATGCTGTTAGTGCCAATATTGGTTACTTAAATGAGCATAATGCTCTCTGCGTAAGTGCGAAAGGAGATGGAATAGTAAGAAGCATTCTCTTAGATGCATGGCGAAACTCTGGTGATTTATATTTTAGTTGGATAGATAGAGATAAAAAATATAGATGGAGTGAGAGAAGGGGGTTGTATTACTTATCACCAAAGAGGTGATAAGAGTTTAATTTTTAGTGACCAGCTTGTTGACGAAGAAGACCTTCACATGGAACTGTTTGTGCAATTGGTAAATTTGGGTCATCAGGACATAACTCTGCTACATCAGCACAATCTGGACATTTTTTAATGTTTGGTTTATAACAACCTTTTGGAGCTGGTTTTGATACAACTACTGGTTTCTCAAATCTAGTAATTGGTTTAACTGGAAGAATATCTCCTCCTGCAAATAGTGCTGTTCCTGTAATCATTAAGCTTAATAGTAACTTCATATATATCATCCTTTAATTTTTGGTAAGATACTTTAGCATTTTTGTACTTAAATAATATATCTTTATTTTAGTTAATATTTATTATTAAGATATTTATTATGATTATCATCTGTTACTCAATAGTTAAAATTAAGAAATCAGTAGATATTAACTTGATAAGCTCTTCTATTAGAGTAGGGGAGAAGAAGAGTTCACCATCTTGTCGATACATTACAGTTAGTTCTGCTTTATGTTCATTGATATAGTTGGCTAAGTCATCTTTTAAAAGATGTTGCTCCTCTATAAAATCACCCTCTATATCATAGATTTTTTTATACTCTTCAAAATGTGATTTTTGTCTCTTCTTTAGCTTTTTGTTAATCTCTAGGTCAAGAGTAGTTGCAACAGGTGCAACTTGTAGGTACTCCTCTTGAATATATAGTCTATCAATTAAGTAACGATAGTCATGAACAATTCGTAGTGATGAAGTTGAAAATAGATGTTGCGTTATCTTAATAGCTTTTTTTGATAGTTCAGTTAAATCTAAAGGTAAAACTATATTGCTGTACTCTTTATACTCATTTTTTATAATCCAAAAGGAGTAGGAGCTTTTTTTAATAAGTTGAGGAGTCAACTCTCTATTGTAGTTAGTTACTACTAATATCTCTTTTTGCTCTTTTCCATACTCTATAAGTTGGTTAACACTATCATCTATTCGAACTAGAATAGAGTGACTATTTTTAGGATTAAGATTTTGAATAATATCTTCTATATGCTCTTTAATCTTTTGAGTATCAAATCTATCCTCTTCTATTTTATCTTCTGAAATAAAGTAGTCAGGTAGAGAAAAAAGAGGCTCTTCATGCACAAAAAGTACCTCTAGGGTAGTGTTGTGCTTGTTTGATAGTTCAATAGCTTTTTTTAAAATATTCTCTATATTTCCAATTTCATTAAGTAGTACAACGGTGCGTTTAAATAGATGTTTCATGATTTTCCTTTTTTAATTTGATTTAAACTCTTTTAATTATACAATTAATATTTATAAAATTATGTTGCTTTAGTAGCAGTTTTTAACAGAAAAGGAGTAGTAGATGGGTAAAATATTAGGATTGGTACTTTTTTTACTTTTAATATTGACAGGTTGTTCTAAAAATGTGAAACCTAACAAAGATATAAGAGGTGATAGAAATACTACTACTATTACTACTACTTCAGGTGCAATAATTGATGATACTCTATTTGATTGGCAACAGAATGATGAGATATTGCAAGAGGGTAGAGCTGCAAAAATTGTAGTGGTTAAGTCAAAAAGAGTCTTGGTTCTTTTTGATGAGAATGGTGAAGTGTTAAGCAGACATAGAATTTCACTTGGTAAGAACCCAGTAGGAACAAAGTTAAAGGAGGGTGACTATAAAACTCCTGAAGGTATCTACTCTATTGTAGATATTAGAACAGACCCTAAATATTATAAAGAGATACTTATCTCTTACCCAAATGAAGAGGATAGAAGACGTTCAAGAGAGCTTGGTTTTAACCCTGGTGGAGGTATTACTTTTCATGCACAAGTGCCTTGGAATTGGGACGGACATGGAGATGATTATACTTTGGAACACGATTGGACTATTGGGTGTATAGCAATGACAAATAGGGGAATGGACGATGTTTGGAGTAGAGTAGATAAAAATACAGTAGTTGAGATTAGAGAGTAACTATCTATAGTTTTTCATTGCTTGTGCTGCTTCTCTAAGTTGGGTTTTTCGTTTCATGCTCTCTCGCTTGTCGTGTAGTTGCTTACCTTTTGCTACGGCAATGCTAACCTTAGCAAAGTTTCTTTCATTAAAATAGAGCATTAGAGGAACAATAGTTAAACCATCTTTTTGTACTTTTTCAAAGAGTTTATCTAACTCTTTTGTATGTAGTAGTAGTTTTCTAGGGCTTCTTGTATCTCTTGCAAAGTTTTTGTTGGTTGTATCTAGGTGTGCAATGTGTGTATTCATAAGGTGTAGTTCACCTTTTATAAAACGACAAAAAGAGTCATTTAGGTTGGCTCTTTTTGCACGAAGTGCCTTTACCTCATACCCTTGCAGAACAATACCTGCTTCATACTTTTCAAGTATTTCATAGTCATGATAAGCTTTTTTATTTTTTGCTATTAGATTGATTGCCATAATAATATTCTTTTTTAGGTGAATTATATCAAAAAAAAAGCTCTTAATGATATAATTGCTCAAAAGAATATGGATATAGAATGTTAAAGCATAAATTTATAGAAGCTATGGTGGCTGAAGATATAGGGCGTGGTGACCTCTTCTCTCGTATCTCTACTTCAAAAGAGGTAAGAGCCTACATTATTGCAAAGTCAGATGGTATTTTTGCAGGTGTTGAATATATTGAAATAGTTGCATCAATGTATAATTTAGCACTAGAGTGGAGGGTCTGTGATGGTGACTCTTTTGTTGCAGGAGAGAAGCTACTTTTTATCTATGGAGACTCCAAAGCAATTCTCTCATTAGAGCGTTCTATTTTAGATATTGCTCTTCATGCCTCTTCTATCTCTACTTTAACCAATAGATTTGTTAAAAAAATTGAACTTTATGGTGTAAAACTTTTAGATACACGAAAAACAAGACCACTATTGAGAGAGTTTGAAAAATATGCTGTTCGTTGTGGTGGAGGGATTAACCACAGAATGGGTTTAGATGATTGTTTAATGTTAAAAGATACACACCTTAAGACTATTGATAATCTTAAAGATTTTATGGTTGAAGTTCGCAAAAAAATACCTTTTACCTCTAAAGTTGAGATTGAGTGTGAAGATTTTGAAGGAGTCAAAGAGGCAATGGGTGCAGGTGCAGATATTGTGATGTGCGATAATATGAGTAATGAATTAATTTATAAGGTAGTTCAATATCGAAATAGTAATTATCCTCATATTTTATTAGAAGCGAGTGGTAATGTTACTCTTGATACAATTGAAGATATTGCAAAAACTGGAGTTGATGCTATCTCATCGGGTTCTCTTATTCACCAAGCAAACTGGATTGACCTATCTATGAAAATAGAGGGTTAGAGTTAGTGTAAATTACTATTTTAGGTTTTATATAGTTGAAATTTGCTAAAAGTGCTTAAAGATTTTACTTCATTTCGCTAAAATTCAACATCTATTTAATTTTGATAAAAAAAAGAGGATTATTTTATGAGTTATAGACGCAGACGTGGATATGGAAGAGATAGAGGTTCAAGCTCTTTATGGATAATTATTTTATTGGCATTTATTGGAGCAGGGGCATTTATCTATACTTCAAAAAGTTTTGAGAGAAATGTACCAACTGTTGATGTTGCAAATTTTATCTATTGGAACCGAAAAGACCCTTTAAAGATTAAAGTTACAGATGAGAGTCCATTAAAATCATATGATGTACAAATTAGTGATGGTGTAAATACGATTACAGTTGCAAATGAGTTACTACTTGAGAATACTAATGAAAAAGTTATTGAGATTAACTATCCTAAAAAAGCAGTTAATGGGGTACTCTTAGACCCAAGAGCTACTAATTTAAAACTTATAATAAAAGCTACAGATAAGAGTAATTGGAATTTTCTTCAAGGAAACAGATTAGTTAAAGTTATTACTGTAAAGGTAGATTACAAACGTCCTAACGTTAATATTTTGTCTAACTCCTACTCAATTACACGTGGTGGTTCTGCATTGGTAGTTTTTCAAGTCAAAGATGATGCTTTAAAGAGCTTTTTTGTTGAGGCAGGGGGTAGATTTTTTAAAGCACAGCCCTATAAAAAAGAGGGGTATTATGCAACACTTATTGCATGGCCTTTTAATAAGGAGAACTTTACAGCCAATATACATGCTGAAGATATGGCAGGTAATAAACGTATTGTAAATATTCCTCTCTATCTATTAGGTAAAAAGTATCGTACTTCAACCATTCAGGCAAAAGATAAATTTATTGATGGAAAAATTTCAGACTTAATAGCAACAGAACCAAAATATTCAACCATTGAAAATAGATTGGAGAAATTAAAAGCAGTTAATGAGACTATGCGACTTGAAAATGAGGAGCATATTCATGCTCTTGCAAAAAATGTATCTGATGAGATGATTGATAGTTGGAAAATTAAAAAGTTTTATCCGTTAAAAAATGCTGCAAAAGTTGCCTCTTTTGGTGACCATAGATACTACTATTATGAGACAAAAGATAATGTTGTCTCTGAATCTTATCACGTAGGATTAGATATGGCAAGTACAAAGATGGCAAGTGTCGTTAGCTCTAATGCAGGAGTAGTGGTAAATGATGAAGATAATGGTATTTATGGAAATATGCCTATGATTGACCATGGGTTAGGACTCTATACTCTATATGGTCACTGTTCAACAATTTTGGTAAGAAAGGGAGACCATATTTCTGCTGGAACAGTTATAGCTAAAACAGGGAAAAGTGGTCTTGCATTGGGAGACCATTTACACTTTGGAATTTTAGTTCAAGGGGTAGAAGTTCGTCCAGAAGAGTGGATGGATAGAAAATGGATTCGTGATAATGTAGATAAAGTATTTAAAGAGGCAGATAAAATTATTGATGGGAAGTAGAGGGTTTAGATGCTCTCTATTCAGCTTCATCAAGCAGTCAATCTACTTCTTATAGCTCTTTTAGGTCTATTAACAGCCTATATCTATTCATCTTGGATAGATATAGTAGCTATTTTACTATTTGCTATCTTTATAGAGCATTCTCTTCTTCTTTTTAACAAAAATAGAGAGTTTCATCTCTCCTACTCAGCAATATCAACAGCTATTGGCATTATTGTTCTACTCTACTCCTCCTATTTATGGGTCTATTTTATTGCTATATTTTTTGCACTTTTTCAAAAACATTTTTTACTATTAGAGGGGAGACATATATTTAATCCATCAAATTTTGCTATTGTTATTATATTGCTACTTTTTTACAATAAGGCTCATACCATTACAGGTCAGTTAGGAGATGAGTTATGGCTCTCTATGGTTGTGTTTACTTTAGCAATGGCAATCTTGGTGAGAGTAGATAGATGGATTATATCATTGGCTTTTTTGGGTAGTTATCTGCTATTTCAATACTACTTTATTATATTTTATGACCCAACTGTAATATTTGAAGATATATATAGAAGATTGTACTCTGTAACTTTTATGCTCTTTATATATTTTATGCTAACAGACCCACCTGTAACACCTAATAATAGATGGCTTCAACTTCTATATGGAGTCTCTACTTCACTACTGGTTACAATGTTGGACAGATTTTATGGTTATAGAGTTCAACATCTATTTATGGTAGTCTTTTTTCTATCTTATGTGGTTGGTGTATCAAGAGTAAAAGAGAAACAAAAGCATATAAAAATGATTGTTATACTGTTTTTATCAGTGCTATTTATATTGGGCTATATTGAGTATCAAGAGCCTTACTA
>JALSQJ010000094.1 GCA_026985495.1 Campylobacteraceae bacterium | reverse complement strand
CATGATAGATAATATGGTGAAAAACCTAGAAGATTTAGCACAATTATCAGACTATTCATTTTTGCAGACCCTTAACTGTGACCCAGATGCCTCAACAGATGGGGTTGACCACCACCCTAGAGAGGTCTTTTCTGGACACTATGTCCCTGTCAATCCCACACCCATTGAGAACCCAGAGTATATTACGCATAGTCAAAAGTTTTTTAAAGAACTAAGATTTTCAGATAGTTTAGCTCAAAACCCTGATTTTATGCGTATGTTCTCAGGAGACCTTTGCAATGTTCCTTCACCTTTACGAAAAACGGGGTGGGCAACGGGGTATGCTCTCTCAATTTACGGAAGAGAATATTATCAACAATGCCCCTTTGGAACAGGTAACGGCTATGGGGATGGTCGTGCCATGTCCATTTTTGAGGGAGTCATTAATAGTAAACGTTGGGAGATGCAACTTAAAGGTGGAGGACGAACACCTTATTGCCGTGGAGCAGATGGACGGGCTGTTTTACGCTCTAGTGTGAGAGAGTTTTTGGCACAAGAACATATGAATGCACTCGGAATTCCTAGCTCTCGCTCATTGAGTCTCTATGTCTCAAAAAGTGAGAAAGTAAGCCGACCATGGTTTAGAGAACACTCCTACTCCAAAGACCCTGAAGTGATGATTGCTGAATCAGTAGCAATTACTACACGTGTTGCTCCTTCATTTTTAAGAGTTGGTCAGATTGAACTTTTTGCACGTCGTGTGCGTAAGAATGAACATCCAAAAGCGATGGAGGAGTTAGAAAAGATAGTATTGCACCTGATTGAGCGTGAATACAGTGAGGTTATAGAGCAAAACTTAAGCATCACCGAAAAAGTAATACTCCTAGCAAGTGCGTTTCGTTCGCGTCTTACATCATTAGTAACTAATTGGATACGTGTTGGGTATTGTCAAGGAAACTTTAACAGTGACAACTGTGCAGCAGGAGGCTTTACGCTAGACTTTGGACCTTTTGGTTTTATGGATGTTTACAATCCAAAGTACCAACCATGGACAGGAGGAGGAGAGCATTTCGCCTTTCTCAATCAACCCCACGCTGCTAAGAAAAACTTTCATCTCTTTTGTAAATCCTTGCTTCCTTTGGTAGCGTCTGATAAAGAGGCTATCGCTTCATTACAAGGCATAGACAATGACTTTTTTAAAGAGATGCAATCTCAAATGACAAGCATGTGGGCAAATAAATTAGGGCTAGAAGCATTTGATGTAGAGCTGTTTAGAGAGCTTGAAATACTCATGCATCAAACAACGGTAGATTACACAATTTTCTTTCGTGAACTCTCACATATTCCCAACGACATAGAGCCACTTAAAAAGAGTTTTTATAATGATAAAATAGATACGCAACTCTTAGAACAATGGTCTGAATGGTTAGCAAAGTGGCAATCGTCCATTGCTCATAGTGACAAAGAGGAGCTGTCAAAAAAGATGAAAGCAGTTAATCCAAAATACACCTTAAGAGAGTGGTTTCTTGTTCCTGCTTATCAACAAGCAGATGAGGGAGATTATACGCTCATAAAAGAGCTTCAAGAGGTGATGAACAATCCGTATGAGGAGCAGTCCAAAGAAGTAGAGGCGAAATATTATCGGCTAAAACCCTCTGACCTCTTTGCGATGGCTGGGGTCTCTCATGTGAGTTGTTCTTCTTAATAATAGAGTTCGGTGACCACAAGTAAGTGGTCTGAACCTAAATCTTGAACAATGGCTTCTCTAACAATTTGTGTTTTTGTTGTTGATTCAAGTTTAGCAATGGTATTTAACTCTTGCTCTAATTCAAAAGGTAAACATAATGAAATTATAAGAACTCCTTTTTGTATATCAATATTGCATTACATGAAAACTTTAGATTTGATAAATGCTTTGCTATGATATGTTAAATCTTATTTGTATGGGGTCTCATTCACAGCTTTTTAAGTAACTTGTCAATAACTAAAAATATCCAACTTATTATCATAAATTGTACTATTCATCTCAAATGCACCCATGACCGAGTGAAAAATGTTGTAGTCTCCATGCTCCTTTTGATGCTCAAAATCTATATTTTTGAGATTTCTCTTTTCTTTAAAAGAGTTTGAAGCCCAAAATAGAAATGGTACTTTTTTCTGAACATCTGGTGCAATGCTATAGGGTGTTCCATGAAGATATAGACCATACTCACCTAAAGACTCTCCATGGTCAGAGAGATATATCATGAGACTATTAAGACCTTGCTCTTTTTTAAGTTTTTCAATAATTGTGGCTAAAAAGTAGTCGGTATAGACAATGGTATTGTCATACGCATTATTTAGCTCCTCTTGACTACACTCTTTGATGTTTACTGTTTTACAAACAGGCTTAAAGAGTTCAAACTTTTTAGGATATTTCTCAAAGTAGCTAGGTCCATGACTTCCTGATGTATGTAAAACCACAAATACTTTTTTCTTTTTAGAGGCTTTTATGCGTTTCATGAGTCCTGTAAGCAAAACAGAATCATAGTTACACTCATCACCCTTACAAGAGACTTCCAAATCAGAAGCACGTTGATAAGTTTCAACATTTAAGTGTGGTTCACCCCAATTTTTAGTTCGCCAAATCACTTCAACCCCTTGACGTTGCAGATAGTTGGGTAACGGCTCATAACTATCGGAACTACTTCCTACATAAGAGAGCATACTATGTACCGAAGCAGTTGTATATGTTGCTGTCGCTTTTGTATTTTTTAGCACCACAATATCCTCTTTTTTAAGCCTTGGATTGGTCTCTCTCTCATAGCCATAAAGTGAAAAACTTTTCGCCCTTGCCGACTCACCAATAACCAATATAACCACTATCTTCTCTTTTGGATTTGCAAAGGTAGCAGTAGGTAGCAAAATCTGTTTTTTATGCTCTTTTAACTCTCTTAATTTATAGCGAATAGAGTTAATAACATAACTCCAAGGCATAGCTCTAGCTCCTAAGTTTTTTGCATGTTTATCTAACCAAAGCCATTTACTCGAATTGATGTAGAGAATTACAATACCCATAACCGTAATACCTAACCCAAATTTAAGTAGCTTAACTCTTTTTGACTTTTTAATGGGTATTTTAAAAACTATATATGCCAACAAAAGCCCTATAAATAAATAGATAAACATCTTAGGGTGATAATAGCTTAATGCTTCACTGGTATTAGTATTAAAAAGATTACCCATCATAGTTCGGTCTAAAATGGTGTTATAGGTACTCATGAAATATAGTGCTATAGGTGCTGAAAAGAGCATAAATAGAGTAAAACCCTTTAGTACTTTTGTCGAGATTAGAGCCAATAGTGACAAGAGAAAGATATTGACTACAAAGAGTGCTACCATCACAACAAAAAGGCTTAATAATCCATCAGCTGTACCAACTTCAATATGCTCCAAAACATAACTATAAAATGGAACATGAAAAAGTAAAAGGTTTAAAAAAGTAAGTGAAAGTATATATTTAATTGTACTCATTAATTATCTCTTATTGGGTGTTCTCTTTTGTAATGCTCAAAACTCTCATCCATAAAATACGTCTTTGAACCAAGCCAAGGGAAATGTCCATAAACAATAGATATGGCTCTACTTGCATCTCTATCTTTTTTAATAGCATATAGATATAGAGCAGCAGCCAAAGAGGTTCGGTCTGCTCCTGCTTTACAATGAATGAGCAAAGGTTTAGGAGCTTTTTTCATAAGCTCTACCATCTCCTCCATCTGCTTTAGTGTAATCTTTACTCTATCACCTATTCCATAATCATAGTGGCTAATATTATGCTCTTTAGCAAAAGCTACCTCATCAACATACCACTTATCTGGTTCTTTACCTTTTGCATAACCACCCCTAAAATTGATAATAGACTTTATATTGTTCTGTTCTATAAAATAGGGCATGTTAAAAGAGTGTAATTGTGCTGAACGATATAGCTCATTGTCAACCTTATGAAAGTTTGCATAGAGTAAAAAATAGAGTACCCAAAAAAGAGCAATAGTCACTAAAGTTCCTAAAATATACTTTACTATTCTCATAAATCTCCCATTTTAAAAATATCATCTTCTCTATTATAGACTTTAGTTTTGACATTAAACATACCCAAAAGTGTAGAGAAAATATTATCATGACTCAACTCTTTTTTCTCTATCTTTTTAAATTTATCTCTATCTATCTCATAATTTTTACTAAACCACATAACCATAGGTACTTTTGTTTGAGCATCAGGTGCAATAAAATATGGTAATCCATGAAGATATAACCCACCCTCACCCAAAGACTCACCATGGTCGGCAACATATAGCATAGCTGTTTGAGTTGTATTATCTTCCTCTTTTTTTAACAATGCTACAACTTTAGACAAAAAGTAGTCACTATAGAGCAGAGCATTATCATACGCATTGGCTATCTCCTCTTGTGTGCAATGCTCCAACTGATTGTTATGACAAGCAGGTTTAAACTTTTCAAACTCTTTTGGGTATCGTTTATAATAGGCTGGACCATGATTACCCATCTGATGAAGTACAATAATCATATCTTTATTGGTCGCCTTAATCTTCTCTTCTAAACCTTTAAGCATTCCCTCATCTCGGCACTCTATATCACAAACGCTATTATGCTCTTTGCTTTTGTAAGAGGTATAATCTAGCCGTACAGCAACCCCTTTAGAGTCTGAATTATTATCTCGCCATAACACCTCTACTCCTGCACGATTTAAAATATCTAATAGATTTTCACTATGTTTCCCCCTACTACTGTTATAACTACTTTTTTTATAAAAAGAGAACATACATGGAACAGATACAGCTGTAGTTGTTCCACAAGAACTCACATTACTAAAATTAAATATATCTTCTTTACTCATCAAAGGATTTGTCTGTTTAGAGTAACCATTTAAAGCAAAATGGTCAGCACGAGTTGCTTCACCTACAACAAAAATCAAAATATTACGTTTAGACTTTTTAGCCTGTTTCGCATCAGCACCTATGGTCTCAAGAGGAACATTTAAATTTCCAAAATGTTCATTTAGATAAGTAGCAAAACAGAAAAATCCATCTAAAGGATTAATATAAAAACGCACCACCTTATGCTCTCTGAAAAATGAGGTATAGTGTTTAGAGAAGCTAAAGAGCATAAGCCAAATAAGGAGTAAAATAGTAATAACTGTTTTAATCTTAGACCAAATAAGTTGCTTAAATGAGCCATAAGTTATAGAGACACGATATACAAACCAAGAGGGCAATAGACCTAAAAAGATAAAATAGAGAACTAAAGTAAGATTAACTAAATCCAATGCTTCAGAGCTATCTGTTTGAATGATATTCTCTATCATATTTTTATCTACTAAAATATTATAGGTTACCATAAAATAGTTCTGAACAGAGGTTAAAAGAAGCATAAAGATTAAAATAGGTTTTAGTGTATATTTATAGCCTAACAGTACAAAAATGAGCATAAATATTAGAGTTAGAACAAATATTTGAGAGAGTAAAAAAGGTGCATACTCTACGCTTATGGGGTAAACAGCTGTAAGTTGTTTAAAAAAAGCGATATTGTCAAAAAGAACAATCCATAAAGATACTAATATTATAAGAGCCAAAGAGGAGATATTTTTCAAAAAAAAACCTTTTAAAAATATAAAATTTGACATATTATACTGAAACTTTTTTGCTATAATCATAAAATTTTTTAAAAGGTAGAATATGCAACACCTAATTGATACCAATGATTTTACAGAAGAACAGATAAAAACTATTATGGAAGATGCTAAAACATTTAAAAAAAAGATGCCAAAAAAACTTTTGGCAGATAAACTTCTTATTACCCTATTTTTTGAAAGTTCAACAAGAACAAGAAGCTCTTTTGAAGTAGCTGCTAAACGTTTGGGTGCCTCTGTAATACATCTTGACCCCTCTAAAAGCTCTACAAACAAAGGTGAAAGCTTAGAAGATACCTTTGAGAATTTAGCAGCTATGGAGCCTGATGGGGTGATTATTCGTCATGAGTTTAACAACACACCTAAAAAACTTGCAAACAAAGAGTTAACCCCTATTATTAATGCAGGGGCAGGGAACTATGCCCACCCTACTCAAGCACTTTTAGACTACTTTACCATGTTAGAGCATTTTAAAACCGATACACTCAAAAACAGAACCATTGCTATTGTAGGAGATATAGTGAGTTCAAGAGTTGCTAGTTCTGGTATTAGACTATTTACTAGAATGGGTATGAATGTTGTTCTTGTTGCACCAAAACCATTTATGCCAGATAATGACCTACCAAAATATGAGAGTTTAGATGATGTAATTGACTCTGTTGATATTGTTATGAGTCTAAGAGCCCAACTAGAGCGACATAAAGCCCCTATTTTTGAAGATTATGATGAGTATGCAAAAGAGTACTGCATTACCAAAGAGAGAATGAGAAATAGAGATATTCTACTACTTCATCCTGGTCCTGTTATGAGAAATATTGACATTAGTGATGAGATGCTTAAAGATAGACGTTGTCAAGTATTAGCACAGGTTAGAAATGGGGTCTTTGTTCGTATGGCAATTCTAAAAGAACTGCTTTTGGATAGTTAATGGAGCAGATGAATAGACTTGGAGAGAAGAGAGAGCCTTTTTTATTTGTTCTCTCTTATGACTTAAAAGAGAAGTTTATTCAGCCCCTAAAAGAGTTAGATAGTGATGTTTTTTTTAAGATAGGAGATTGGAGAAACTATCCACAAGAGCCTCTTAAAAAGAGCTACTACCTCAACAAAAAACCTATTGACTTTAAAAACTATAGCCTTGCATTAGAGGAGGTTTTAGAGCAGATTCGTTCTGGAAACAGCTATCTATTAAACTTAACCTTTAAAACTCCAATTGAGTCAAATTTAACTCTAAAAGAGATTTTCACCTACGCAAAAGCGAAATATAAACTCTACTTTAAAGATAAATTTATCTGTTTCTCTCCTGAAAAGTTTATAGAGATAGAGGGAGATACTATTTCTACCTACCCCATGAAAGGAACTATTGAAGACTCTGTACCCAATGCTAAAGCAAAAATCTTAGCTAACCAAAAAGAGATGGCAGAGCATGTTATGATAGTTGACCTTATGCGAAATGACTTAGGAGTGGTAGGAAGAGAGATTAAAGTAGAAAAATTTCGATATGTCGAGAAGATAAAAGCTGGAGAGAGAGAGCTACTTCAAGTAAGCTCAAAAATTAGTGCCACTCTACCTAAAAATTGGAGAGATAATATTGGTTCTATTCTAAAAAAACTACTTCCTGCTGGGTCAATAACAGGAACACCTAAAAGAAGTACTATAGATATTATTAAAAATATTGAAGATTATGAACGTGGTTTCTATACAGGAGTATTTGGTATTTTTGATGGTAATAACCTATACTCGGCTGTAATGATACGCTTTATTGAGAGAGAAGATAAAAAGCTGTTTTATAAAAGTGGAGGAGGTATTACTATTGATAGCAATACCCAAAGTGAATATAAAGAGATGGTAGAGAAAATTTATCTACCACTTTGAGAGATAATTAATAAGAGCTAACTACAAATCCACCAACTCTACTTGCATAGGCTTTAGCAGATGAACGGCTAGAGAAACCTGTTAAGATAACTTTATAGAGTCCATTAACTTTTTTAACTACTGCTGGATGTTGTCCACCATGTGAGTCTGCAACACTTTGTGCTTTTGAACGAGTAGAGTATGCCCCTATTTGAACACCTATCCCACCAACTGACGCAGAACTAGAAGAGCTACCATAAGGGTTATTTACACTATAATCACCATAAGCACCAGAAGAGGTTGATGTAGGAGCTGGTGTATATCCACCACCATAACTACTACCACCACTTACAATAAATGCTCCTGGGAAACGACTCTCTTTAAGTCTATTTGCCTCTGCTATAGATGAGATACCTGTTACAATAACCTTATTCATTGGACCTCGTTGAACATAAGCTGATTGACCTGGTGCTAATGAGAGAGTATTTTTAAACTCCTCTGCTGCGTAGTAATCTTTTAAAGCTGCAACTTGTAACTGAATTCCCCCACCTTGTGGAGCTGGAGAAGAACTTGCAGGGGTGGAACTTGTAGGGGTGGAACTTGCAGGAGGATAACTTGTTGCTCCACCACCATTTGCATATGGGTCTGGGTAAGAGGTTCCTCCAGCTGTTTCATAAGGATTTGTATATACAGGTTGTCCTGCTGGTTGTGGTGTGTAGGTTCCATTATTTGTAGTAATTACAGTATTGTCTGTAGGAAGTGTACCATAATCAACACCTGAAGAGTTTGTTGTAGTAACTGCATTTGGGTCTTCATAGACTATAGGAGCAGCCTCTTCATAAGTTGGTTGTTGAGTTTGTGTATTTGAGTAGATACTCTGTTGAGTTTCAGCAGGTTTTACACATCCTGTTGCTAAAAATGCAACAGTAATAGTTGAGATAACAGTTTTTCTATATTTCATTAATGTCCCTTTGTATTAAAAATTTTACTATTATAACAGCCTATTAATTAATATTGTGTTTATTTTAAAATTTTATTGTTAATATCTGTCTAAAGAGCTTTAGGAGATTCTGATTTTTTAACTGTTCTCTCTTTTCGACTTGAAAAAGAGAAACGTAAAAGTTCATCGGTTGAGTTAACATACAATGGTAATTTTTGAAAAGTCAACTCTAGCAGTTTAGAGGTTACCAAAGCATCTGAAAAAGCTCTATGTTGTATATGTTCCCCCAACTCCAATGAGTCACTTAAATATGCCAATCCATAACGTTCACTCTCTATAGTTCTACGAGCTAAATCAATAGAGCATAGTTTCTGATTACCTATAGTTCCCAATCCAAAACGGTCAAAAGAGTGATTTAAAAATCCATAATCAAAATTTACATTGTGTGCTACAAAAATAGCATCATCTAAAAAAGCTCTTAATTGTGTCAAGACCTCTAACGCACTTGGAGCATTAACCAAATCTTCTGGAACAATCCCTGTAATTTTAGAGATATACTCTGGTAAAAATGTAGAAGATACAAAACTCTCAAAACGGTCAATAATTTTACCATTTTGCACCATAACTGCACCCACTTCAATCACTTGTGCTGACTCTGGTTTACTTCCATTAGTCTCAATATCTATTACGCAATACTTCTGCTCTTTATAGGGTCTAAAGTAGGTCTCTAAACAGTATCTGTCACCCTCTTCAACAATAGGATAACCAGATGCTTGAAGCAAAATAAATAGTGTATCTTCATCTTCAAAGAGTGTGGTGTATTTTTTTACAATACGTCTATAAGAGGCTCTCGATAAGTAGCCACCATTTCTTCTAAACGCTGATGTTAATTCCTCATAAACTTTTCGCATTCTTTATAAACTCTATCACCTTTTGGTAATCTTTTTTGCCCTTAATGTGTTCAACTCCTGAACTTACATCAACACCATAAAAATTATATTTTTTAAGTTCATGTAAATTATCAGGAGTTAAACCACCTGCCAAGATAATTTTTGAACAATCAACTCCATTAAACCACTCTAAATTAAGCCGTTTTCCTGAACCACCATATGTTTCACAATAGACATCTACCAAACGATATCTATCTTCATATTGTAAAATATCTTGTGGCTCTTTTGCACGAATGACAGGAAGTGTTTTTGAACCAATCATATCGAGTGCCTCTTCATCTACATCAAAATGTATTTGAGATAATGTAAGGTCACAATATTTTACAATGGTATCTATAGTATCTATACCCTCATTTACAAAGAGACCTACTCTACCTATAAAAGGTGGCAGTTTATCAATAATTTTTTTTGCATTGGCTGGTGTAATATATCTAGGTGAATGTTGATAAAAAACAAACCCTAAAGCATCAGCTCCTGAATCAATTGCCTGTAGTGCATCTTGTAAATTAGTAATACCACATATTTTAACTCGCATAAAATCTCCTGAAAACTTCCCTCAAAGTAAAAAGATATTATATCTTTAAAGAGTCAATAGCGTGCTTATAACCCTCTTTATTTCCAAAAACATACGACCCAGCAACAACAATATCTACACCTGCTGTTTTTAATGATTGAATATTTTGGTCATTTACCCCACCATCTACCTCAATAAGACAGTTTGGATTATGGTATTCAATTAATCTTTTTAAACGTTTAGCACGTTCTAAAACAGATGGGATAAATTTTTGACCACCAAATCCTGGATTAACCGACATTAGAAGAACCATATCAACATCAGCTAAAAGAAACTCTACAGCTTCAGGTGGAGTATGTGGATTCAGAGTAATCGCAGGAGAGATACCCAAAGAGCGAATCTTTTGAATAACTCTATGTGGGTGTCTCTCCTCCTCTATATGGAAAGAGATATATTTAGGTTTCAAAGGTGCAAATAGGTCAACAAAAAAACTATTATTCTCTACCATTAAATGTATATCTAATGGTTTGGTTGCTACCTTTGCCACAGATTCTACTACCACAGGTCCAATGGTTAAGTTGGGTACAAAATGACCGTCCATTACATCCACATGTACAAAATCACACCCTGCATCACAAATTGCTTTTACATCACAAGCTAAGTTCCCAAAATCTGCCGAAAGAATACTTGGTGCTATTAACATCTACTGTCCTAATTGTTTTGGGCGTATTATATTGATTTTTTGCTTGTAAAACTAGTTTTAAATAAAAATATCCTCTATTATTTTTTTATTAAATCTAAGTTTTTACATAAAACAACTCTTTTTTAAGATATTTTCCCCTATAATTGCAAAACTTTTTATCCACCCATTATTTTGTGTGAGGTAAACACTATTAATTACAAAGGTATTATTATGGCAAGAAGATGTGATGTAACAGGAAAAGGTCCATTGGTTGGAAACAATGTATCTCATGCAAACAACAAGAAAAAAAGAAGACAACTTCCTAACTTAAGAAGTGTTAAAATTACACTAGAAGATGGAACAACTAAAAGAATTAAAGTTGCTGCATCTACTCTTAGAACAATGAAGAAAAAAGCTGCTGAAGCTACAGCTGAAACTACTGAGGCATAAGCCCAGTTTTTAAGACTTTTCTATTTTGACTACACTTAGTAGAGTCAAAAAGTTTCTCAATTGGAGAGAGACATCAACCCCACATATAACTCTTAACGATGAGTTGTATGTACTTCTAGCACCTTTTAGAGTTCCTCTTATTTTAACCATTTTAACTATGTTAGTTGGTACGTTTGGGTACATTATTATTGATGATATGTCTCTTATTGATGCACTCTATCAAACAGGAATTACCTTTACTACAGTAGGTTTTGGAGAGATAGCACCTATTTCAGATATAGGTCGTATCTTTACCATCTCTCTTATTATATTTGGATTTCTAATCTTTTCGGTTGCCATAGGTACTATTATTGATGTTCTAAACAGAGGAGAACTATTTAATGTTATAAAGGAGAGACAAATGCTCTATGATATTGCACGGCTTAAACAGCACTTTGTTATCTGTTACCATAATGAGTTTACCATTCAAGTAACTAAACATCTGCGTGAGAGTCACATTCCTTTTGTAGTTATTGACCCAAAAGAGAATATATCCGAATTGGCAGAGAAGTACCATTATCCTTATTTTGTGCAGTCAGAGCCACACACAGAAAAGGCTATTTTAAAATCACATCTCTCTTCTGCAAAAGGTATTATTACCCTTGCAGATAACATTGCAGACAACATTGCTACCATCGCCTCTGTTCGGCTTTATGAGAAAGAGATTAATAGAAGACGACCTTTTTTAATTATCTCAAATGCACCAACCCTTACAGATGAAGAGAAACTACTTAAACTAGGGGCAGACAAAGTAGTCACTCCTACCAATATTATGGCTCAACGTATAAATGCTATGGCTATCCGTCCTGATATGGAGAACCTATTACAAGAGTTTCTCTACAGGCAGGACACACCCTTAGATATGGAAGAGGCAAAAGTCACTAAAACATCATGGCTAACCCTTAAAAAAATAAAAGATGCCTCTTTTAGAGAGGTAGCCCATGTTACCATTATTGGTTTACGAAATAAAGATGGACACTTTATTCCTATGCCAAAAGGTGACACCATCATAACAGCAGGTTCAAAACTGTTACTAATTGGACCTAGTGAAGGAATTAAAAAAGCTAGAAAGCTTATAAGAAAAACTATAAAACCAGAGGAGATGAATAATGTTTAACCTATTTTCACTAAAAAATGGACTTGATAATGTAGAGGGATTTTACTCCGATGGAGTAAATGTAGGTATGAAAGATGGAGAAGATGGCGATGTAGCATTTATTCGTTCAGATGTTCTATGTGATGTTACAGCACGTTTTACAAGCAACCGATTTCAAGCTGCACCCATAAAACACTATCAACAATATCCAAAAGATTTTAAGACTAATTTCATACTTATGAATGCAAAAAATGCTAATGCCATGACAGGAGAGCAAGGAGTTAGAGATATTGAGGCAATTTTTAAAGAACTAGAGAAGTATCACCCTCTTCAGAACCCTATTATGTCTTCAACTGGCATTATAGGCTATCGTCTTAATCAAGAAAAAATCACTTCAGCCTTTTCAAAATTTGACTACAATGCAAAAAACTCTAATAAGACTGCTCACTCAATTATGACTACCGACAGCTTCAAAAAAGAGTTAGCATTTAGAGTTGAACTTGATAATGGAGAGTCATTTACTATAGCTGCCATCTGTAAAGGAGCAGGAATGATAAATCCTGCCATGGCTACAATGCTCTGTTTTATTATCACCGATGCCAATATTCCAAAAGAGGATATGGAAGAGCTTTTAGGT
>JALSQJ010000093.1 GCA_026985495.1 Campylobacteraceae bacterium | reverse complement strand
CATAGTCATCAAGTGCTGTTAATGGAGGAAAAATATAAACCTTATCGCTTGGCTTTCTCTCTAACATCAGTTTAGCTTGTAATTTTACTAAATACTCTCTTGTTGATTGTCGTGTATGGTTTGTTTTAAAATTTGCTGCGTATATCAATGTTTCCCTTTTATATATTGTTTATTTCTAAGATTTTAAAGCTTCAATACCTGGAAGAGTTTTACCCTCAATAAGATTAAGACTCGCTCCTCCACCTGTACTTACAAAGGTCATCTCTTCAACATCTCCAGCTCTAAGTGCTACATCAGCCGTATCTCCACCACCAACAATGGTTGTAGCATTAGCATCAGCAATATTATGAGACATCTTTAAGCTCCCTTTGGCATATTTATCCATTTCATAAACCCCCATAGGTCCATTCCAAATAATTGTCTGTGCATCATTTAGAACCTCCCTAAAGAGTCTTGATGAAGCAGGACCAATATCTAACCCCATCCAATTATCAGGTATCTCTTGAGTAGTTACATATTTGCTAGGAACAGTATCTGAAAATTCTGGAGCAACAATTACATCTACAGGAAGGTAAAATTTAATCCCTTTTTTTCGTGCTTTTATCATAACAGTACGTGCTTCATCAAGTAGTTCATCTTCCACTAAAGAGTTACCAATCTCGTATCCTTGGGCTTTAAGAAAGGTAAATGCCATACCCCCACCAATAATCACTTTATCAACTTTATCTAAAAGCTGTCGTAACGCTTCAAGTTTTCCTGAAACCTTAGAGCCTCCAACCACAGCCACAAAAGGGCGAATAGGATTAGCTAATGTTTTATCAAAAAAGTTTACCTCTTTATTGAGTAGAAACCCTGCTGCTCTATGCTCTTGGTCAAAAAGTCGTGCCATTGCATCAATAGATGCATGAGCTCTATGACATGCACCAAAGGCATCATTTACATATACATCGACCATTGAAGCTAATTTTTTAGCAAACTCAATATCATTTTTAGTCTCACCCTCTTCATAGCGTAAGTTCTCTAAAACTAAAACTTCTCCAGCTTTAAGTGCTGAAGCTTTTGCTTGTGCATCAACACCTACTACATCATTAGCCAATTTAATATCTGAAGCCAATTTTAGGAGAGTATGCAATCTTGTAACAACTGCTTTTAATGAGTATTTCTCTTCATAAACATTGGGAGTTGGTCGCTCATAGTGTGATGCTAAAACAACTTTACAGTCACGGTCTAAACAGTAACGAATACTCTGCAATGCTCCTCTAATTCTTCGGTCATCGGTGATGTTTCCATCATCATCTTTTGGCACATTGAAGTCACACCGAATAAAAACCGTTTTTCCTGTTATCTCAATATCTTTTAGAGTGTTCATTCTCTATGCTCCTTTGCTAATATGTATAGCCATATCAACTAAACGAGCAGAGTATCCCCACTCATTATCGTACCATGATAGAACTTTAACCATTGTCCCATCTATTACCTGAATTGTATCCATTACCACAACTGTACTCTGCTCTTCACCTACAAAGTCTTGAGAAACACGGTACTCTAAATCTACACCTAAAATACCTTTATGAGAACCTTCACTTGCTGTTTGGAATGCTTGTTGAACCTCTTCTACTGTTACCTCTTTGTTAAGATTAACCGTTAGGTCAACCATTGAAACATCTGGTGTTGGAACACGAATTGCTTGACCGTTAATTTTCCCTTTAAGTCGAGGAAGTACTTTACCAATCGCTTTAGCTGCACCTGTGGTTGTTGGTACAAGGTTAGTTGCACCACTTCGACCTTTTCTTGGGTCTTTTTTATGTTTTGCATCTAAAATAGGTTGGGAACCTGTGTAGCTATGAATTGTAGTCATAAGCCCAGATTCAATTCCAAATGCATCATCGAGTACTTTTGCTACAGGAGCTAAACCATTAGTGGTACATGAAGCATTTGAGACAACAGCTTCACCTGCATAATCATTCTCATTTGCTCCAAGAACAAAAGTAGCTGTATCATCTTTTGCAGGAGCAGAGAATAGAACTTTTTTAATTCCATTATCAAGATAAGGCTGAACCGACTCTTTTGTTAAAAATGCACCTGTACACTCTAAAACAATTTCAGCACCACAATCTGCAAATCCAAGTTTACTTACATCACGTTCTGCAAAAAGTTTCGCTTTTGTATCACCAATATTTACAAAACCATCTTTAACTACAACATCATTTCGTTTTCCATGTACTGAATCATATTTAAGTCCATATTGAATCATCTCTTCAGCACCTGTTGCATTGACTGCAACTAGCTCAATATCATCTCTATTAGCAATAATTCTTGCTACACATCTACCTATCCGTCCTAATCCATTAATTGCTACTTTTACAGCCATTCATATGCCCCTTAGTTTAATATGCTAAAATTCCTTACATATTACACAAATAAGGGTTTTTTTTGGGTAAAAATGGTACAGAAGTGGTAGCAATTTTTGGTGGTAGTTTCGACCCTCCACACTTTGGGCATTTTTCAGTTGTTAAAGAGGCTTTGAAAGTGTTAAATATTGACACACTTATTGTTGTTCCTACATTTTTAAACCCTTTTAAAATCATTTCTCATTTTAGTGTAAAAGAGCGTTTTGAGTTAACCACAAATCTCTTCTCCTCTTTAGAAAGAGTGAGGGTTGATGAGTATGAAATAAAAGAGCAAAGAGCAACACCAACAGCTCAAACAGTAAAGCATTTTCAAAAGCGATATAGTGTCAAATACCTTATTATAGGTGCTGATAATTTAGAGAATATTGAGAAGTGGCATGAGTTTGAGTGGTTAAACAGTCAAATTATTTGGGTTGTTGCAACAAGAGATGGCTACTTTTTAAAGAGTGATAAGCTACGAGATTATATAATCTTAAATATAGATGTGAACATTAGTTCAACAGAGATAAGAGAAACGATAAAAGGAAAGATTTGAGCATTAATGATATGAACAAGATAAATGTAGAGGCTAGAGCAGAACGGATTGTTAAATTTTTAGACACTAAAAAAGCAGAAGAGTTAGAGGTATTTAACCTAGAAGATATTGATTATATTGCAAAAAGAGTTGTTATTGCTAATGCAATATCTTCTAAACATGCTTCTGCTTTAGCTGACCAATTAAAAAAAGAGTTAAAGCCATTGGGTGAAGATTTTTTACATATTGATGAGAGCGAAGATTGGGTAGTTATTGATTTAGGGGATATTTTAATTCATATTATGACATCTGAAGCACGTCAAAACTACTCCATAGAAGAGTTTTTATCTGAACTTTCAGCTGGTAAGTTTAAGGCTCAGCAGATTACGGATTAATAGAGTTTAATTAT
>JALSQJ010000092.1 GCA_026985495.1 Campylobacteraceae bacterium | reverse complement strand
GTTGCAACGCTTCAGTAGCTGTCACCTCTCCTAAATAGCGTTTGGAGTAGTTACTTGGTCTGTACCCCTCAATAAAAAGGGGAACGTCAAAAACTTTTTTAAGTGGAGTGATTAATCCAACCTCTAACGCTTTTGCATAGACTAACGGTTTAAGGGTTGAACCTGGTGAGATAAGTGAGGTTAATCCGTTATTTTGTCCACCATGGAGCGTATCATAAAAGTTATTTGAGCCAACATACGCCTTAATCTTCATACTCCTATTTTCAATTATAATTGCTGAAGCATTATAGATATGGAATTTTTCAACCTCTTTTAGTTGCTGTTGTAAAATGGAGAGAACTCTTGTTTGTAAAGGGATATTGATGGTTGTGTATAGTTCCCCCTCTTGGTGAAGTTTAGCACTAAGATGGGGAATTTGATTGGGTAGAGGGTAAATCTTTGAGACAATCTTCTCAGCAACTGCTCTTTGGTAGGATTTTTTAGAGATAATGTGTAGATGGTAGAGCCGTTTTAGAGCTCTATTTTTAACTCTATCTATATTTCGCCCCTTTTTGGGTCGGTTATGGTTTGGGTTTTTAGGGATAGCAGTCAAATAGGCAATCTCTGCAAGAGATAATGAAGATGGGGGTAGATTGAAGTATCGAAATGAAGCAGAGGCAAACCCCTCTACATTTCCACCATAGGGGGCATTGTTTAGGTAAAACATTAAAATCTCATCTTTTGTATAATACCACTCAAGTTGAAATGCTTGAAATATCTCTATGAGTTTTTGAGTTAATGTTCGTGATTTGTGGTGCATCATACGTGCTACTTGCATAGTAATAGTAGAGGCTCCTATGGTTCGTTTATTGGTTATGTTAAACCATATAGCTCTAATAATAGCTAGTGGATTTATTCCAAAATGTCTATAAAAATATCTATCTTCATATCCTATAACAACGGTTTTTATACTCTGATTTATCTCATCTTTTTTTAAAACTATACGTAAATACCCATCACTGCTTAATTTAATAGCAATAGTACGGTTATTGTCATCATAAATAGTGGTAGATTTTGGTTTATTTAATCGGTCAATATTTAGAGGGTAGAGTAGGTTTAAGATTATGGCTAATAGAGTGAGTATAGAGATAGTAACTAAAGTTAGTTTTAAAAATTTCATTAAAAGAGTATAGCATTTATATGCTATTATAAAAGAAAAAAAGGAGTCTCTTATGTCTTTTAAATCTGCTCTCTTTATGTTATCTATGCTACTTTTTGTAGGTTGCTCTCGTGTTCATCAAGTAACTTATCTATCTGACCCACCTGCTGCTATTATCTATTGTGACGGTAAACGGGTGGGGTATGCACCTACTACAGTGCGTTATAAGTTAACAGATAGTCAAAAAGAGGTGACTCTTGATGAGTGTGATGCTAAGTGGGTGAGTGGTGCAACAGCCCATATTAAAGAGAGAACACTACCTGTTGGTTCTCGAATTAATAGTGATTCAAAGTATCTCTTTAAGCGACCTAATTATCCTGATTTAGAGAGAGATGAGACCTTTGCACTAGAGCAAAAAAAAGCAAGAAGCATAGAAGAAGCTAATCAAGCTATTATTGATGCTCAAGAGAGACGTTATCGTTACTATGATGACCTCTATTTCTATGGAGATGTGGGTTATTATGATGGGGGCTATTATGGTGGTGGCTATTATGGTGGTGGAGATGTTGCAAGAATGGGTGTAGAGCATTAAATATTATCTACATATCATTTTAGTTTTTTTTGAACCATGTTTTTATCAAATTATGATGGTTAATATTAGGCACATTTTTGGCTCCTTTAGCATATAAAATAATTTTATATGCTATACTATCTAATATTACATAATTATAATTATGTAAATATATCTATTTATGGAGTTAAAGTATGGAAAAAGCAATAATATCACATAATAAACATTGGAGAAGTGAACCCTATAGAGATCTTTTTCATAGAAATATCGCTACTAAACTCATAAAACAATTGGAATATAGAGAGATAGAGGTACTACAAGGCATTAGGCGTAGTGGAAAATCTACCATATTTAAAATAGTCATTAATCACCTCATGCAAATAGTTGACCCAAAATCTATTTTATATATTAACTTTGATGACCCCTATTTCTCTGAACTCTGGTCTGACTCTAAAAAGCTTTATAATCTCCTAGAACTTTCTGAAAAAATCAATGGTCAAAAACCACTTTATCTCTTTTTTGACGAAATTCAAAATATTGAGATGTGGGAAAAATTTATTAAAGCCATTTATGACAATGAAGTGGTTAAAAAGATTTTTGTAACAGGTTCAAACTCTTCTCTTCTTAGTTCGGAGTATGCAGTGAGCCTTTCTGGACGATACATAAAAACCATTGTTTATCCACTTTCACTAAGTGAAATATATAAAATAGAAAAAATAGAAACTTATTTTGAACTACTTGACAACACACCTAAAGTATTAAATATTGTGGATAAGATGATGGAATATGGCTCTTTCGCAGAGGTCTATAAAAAAGAGGAGAATGAATATAAACGAGAACTGATACTGAATTATTATGAGACCATTATCTTAAAAGATTGTGTGGCAAATCATGGCATAAGAGAGGTTAAACAATTTAAAGAATTAACAAAATATCTCATCTCAAATGGCTGTTCTCTTTATGCCTACAGTAGTATTTCAAAAGCAATGAACATCAATGAAAACTCTATTAAAAACTACATTTATATTTTAGAAGATAGTTATATGTATAATGAATTAAAACAATTTTCTTATTCGTTAAAAGGACAAGTTCGTTCTAAAAAGAAAGGCTATTTAACTGATAACAGTTTTTTGGGAAACATCTCATTTAGATTTGCTAGAAACCAAGGTAAGCTTTTTGAAAATCTTGTCTATTCTGAACTTAAAAAGCAAAATCATGAACTTTTTATTTTTAATGATGCCTATTTTGAATGTGATTTTTTAGTTAAAAAAGAGAGTGAATTGATTGCTATACAAGTTTGCTATGAGCTACACAATGGAAATAGAGAACGAGAGTTTAAGGGTTTGAAGGATGTTGCGAAGAAGTTTGCAATCTCCAAGAGAGTTATTTTGACTTATAATCAAGAAGAAGAGGTTGAAGGGGTAGAGGTCGTTCCTTTTTGGAAGTATTTTTGGAGCGTTGATACTTTATAAAAAGTTTTTTGATGATTTGAGTTTATAGGTTTGGAGTACATCATAAATCAAATATAGACATAATATTAAACACTATATAGACTCCTATTTCTAACAATATAGTCACCTACTCTAAATGAGTTGGCATATATAGTCCATGTATAGGTCACTGAACCACCTGTAGGCATAAAACTACCATCGGTTACAAAA
>JALSQJ010000091.1 GCA_026985495.1 Campylobacteraceae bacterium | reverse complement strand
TTGCCATCTCCACCCATCTTCGCACATCTCCTCTACTCCTCTTTTGGCTTCCCAACCTAAAACCTCTTTAGCATAGCTAGGGTCTGCAAAACAAGTAGCAATGTCTCCTGCTCTTCTTGGGGCAATTTTATAAGCCACTTCTCTACCTGAAGCCTTCTCAAATGCCTTAACCATCTCTAAAACGGAATAACCCTCTCCTGTTCCAAGATTTATGGTCATAACCTCACTAAACTCTGATATCTTCTCTACTGCTTTCACATGGGCATCAGCTAAATCTACCACATGAATGTAATCTCTTACGCCTGTACCATCAACCGTATCATAATCATCTCCAAATACCGATAGATACTCTCGCTTTCCAACGGCTACTTGTGCAATAAAGGGCATAAGATTATTAGGAATTCCATTTGGGTCTTCGCCAATTGTTCCTGATACATGAGCTCCAACAGGATTAAAATAGCGTAAAAGAACTACGCTCCATTCATTGTCGGAAACATATAAATCTCTTAAAATCTCTTCAATCATCAATTTTGAGCGTCCATAAGGGTTGGTAGCAGAGGTTGGAAAACTCTCTAAAATAGGCGTAGTTGCAGGGTCGCCATAGACAGTTGCTGATGAGCTAAATATGATATTTTTACACCCATTATTTGCCATCACTTCACATAGTGTTACTGTTCCATTGACATTGTTGTCATAGTATCTTAATGGTTGCTCTACTGACTCACCCACAGCCTTTAGTCCTGCAAAGTGAATGACAGAGTCTATCTTATGGGCATCAAAAACCTTTTGCAAATCATCTTTTGAGCGAATATCACCCTCTATTAGTTCAATCTTTTTATTGACTAATTTCTCAACTCGATTAATACTCTCTCTTGATGAGTTGATAAAATTATCAAAAATAACTACCTCATACCCTGCTTCTATTAAAAGAACAACTGTATGTGAACCTATATATCCTGCTCCACCTGTTACTAAAATCTTCAAAATAATCCTTTATTATGCATCACTATTAAATATATCTCGTGTATAGACTCTCTCTTTTACATCTAAAATATCTTTAGATAATCTATTTGCAACAATTATATCAGATATTTTTTTGAACTCCTCTAAATCTTTAATTACTCTTGAGCTAAAGAATTCATCTTCTCTTAAGACAGGTTCATAGACTATGACCTCTATCCCTTTGGCTTTAATCCGTTTCATAATCCCTTGAATTGCTGAACTTCTAAAGTTATCGCTCCCCTCTTTCATTACAAGTCTATAGATACCTACTATTTTAGGATTTTTGGCAATGATAGAGTCGGCAATAAAATCTTTTCTTGTAGAGTTTGCATCAACAATGGCACTAATAATTGAGTTTGGAACATCTTTATAGTTAGCTCTTAGCTGTTTAGTATCTTTTGGTAAACAATAGCCTCCATATCCAAAGCTTGGGTTGTTGTAGTGTGTTCCAATTCTAGGGTCAAGCCCTACCCCCTCGATAATCTGTTGAGAGTTAAGATTTTTACTTTGGGCATAGGAGTCTAACTCATTGAAGAACGCGACACGCATCGCTAGATAGGTATTGGAGAAGAGTTTAATTGCCTCTGCTTCTGTTGAATCGGTAAATAAAATATCAATATTCTCTTTAATCGCCCCCTCTGCTAAAAGATTAGCAAAAACCTCTGCTCTTTTAGAACGTTCTCCAACAATAATACGTGAGGGATAGAGGTTGTCATATAGAGCTTTTCCCTCTCTTAAAAACTCTGGAGAGAAGATGATATTTTCACTCTTATACTTAATACGCATCTCTTTAGTAAAGCCTACAGGTACAGTTGATTTTATAACCATTGTTAAATCAGAATTAAAAGCAATAACATCTCTAATAATTAATTCAACCAAAGAAGTATCAAAGTAATTACTCTTTGGGTCATAATCTGTAGGGGTAGCAATAATAACAAAATCTGCACCTCTATACGCCTCTTCTTTATCAAGTGTTGCTTTAAAATTTAATCTTTTATTTTTTAAATAATCCTCTATCTCTCTATCTTCAATAGGAGATTGCTTTTGGTTAAGCATCTTAACCTTTTCAGGGATAACATCTAAGGCTACTACCTCATGATTTTGAGCCAATAAGATACCATTTGACAAACCAACATAGCCTGTTCCTGCAATTGCTATTTTCATAAAACCCCTTAAATATTATTGTATTCTTTATAAAAACTTAATTATATCTAAATAGAGATATTATAAATCTGAACAACTCCTACTAAATTACTATCTTTTAGAACTAACAGAGAATTAACTTTAAATTTAGCCATTATCTCTTGAGCATCAACTATTTTTTGATTAGAATTAACTGTTTTTGGCGATAAAGTCATTAAATCTTTAGCTATTAATGAAAAAAATCTATCCTCTTGAGTCTCCATCGCTCTTCGTATATCTCCATCGGTAATGATACCAAGAACCTCTCTTCCTTCCATCACAATAGCTAAACCCAATCTTCCCTCAGATACAGTAGAGATAACACTTTTAATAGAATGCTCTTTGGAGACTATGGGTAGATTATCGCTCCTCATAACATCTTCTACTGTTGTCAAAAGCCGTCTTCCCAAAGAGCCTCCAGGGTGAAACTGTGCGAAATCAGCATCTTTAAATCCTCTCTCTTTCATTAGTACAATTGCTAAAGCATCTCCCATAACCAAAGTAGCTGTTGTAGATGAAGTGGGTGCGAGTTGAAGTGGACAAGCCTCTTTTTTTATAGAGATATTTATATGATAGGTTGAGTTTTTAGCCAAAGTTGAGTTAATATTTCCACTCATTGCAATAACTATATTTTGTTGAGACTTTAAAAAAGGTATAAGCTTTAAAACCTCATCGGTCTCTCCAGAGTTGGAGATGAGTAGAACAATATCCTCTTTTTCTATCATACCTAAGTCACCATGATAGGCTTCAGCAGGATGTAGAAAGAAACTTGGTGTTCCTGTACTTGCCATAGTTGCAGCTATCTTTTTACCTATAATACCTGACTTCCCCATACCTGATATAATTAACTTACCTTTTAAATCTAAAATAGCTCTAATAGCTTTATCAAAATCATCTGTTAAACCGTTCGACAAATTTAAAATAGCCTCTGACTCAATCTCAAATACCTCTTTTGCAATCTCTTTAATACTCATTTTTATACCTTGTGGTCAAATTCTGGAACTATCTCTTTTAGAGTCTCTAGGTAACGTCCCTCTTTGAATTTATCTAGCTTAGAGAGTAGTTTTTTATAAGGCATTACTTCATTCGTAGTTACCATAATAGAGTCATACTCTGTTTTTAAATCGGCATCATCTATGAGTAACTCCTCATAGAGTTTCTCTCCTGCTCTAAGCCCTGTAAACTCTATCTTAATA
>JALSQJ010000090.1 GCA_026985495.1 Campylobacteraceae bacterium | reverse complement strand
GTTACCATTAAGTATTATGATTCCTCCTATGGGTCAAGGTGCATTGGGTATTCAGATAAAGAGTGACAATGATGAACTTCGTGAGATTGTTAAAATTTTAAATCATGAAGATACCTTTTTATGTTCAACCCTAGAGCGTGACTTTATTGGAACCATTAATGCAGGGTGTTCTGCCCCTGTTGCAGTTAATGTAACGATTGACCAATATGATATGGTAACTATTAAGTCAATGATTGGCTACCCAGATGGCTCGAAGATATTAGAAGAGAAGATTGGAGCTTCCAGAAATGCATGTCAAAGTTTAGGTAAACTTTTAGCCAAACTTATGATGGATAGAGGAGCAATGAAGATTTTAAGTAAAGCAGAAAAGATGGCATTTAAAGATGAGACTCCTGCTGAAAGAATTTAGAATTTAATAACCAAATATTTTCTGCTTATTTATTCAAGTTGATATTTAGGGAATAAAATGGTAAACTTAACTAAAAAGTGAGTCTCTCTATTGAAATTTAAAATCTTATGGTTATTTTTTATCTTATTTACTCTTACTTATGCCAAAGATATGCAAAAGAGTATTCATTTGAGTAGCATGACTCCTTATGAGAGAGAGGCAGTTCTTTTAGATGTTAATCTTACTCAATTAGACCATTCAAAAATGATGCTTTTTACATTTACTTTGCAGAGGTCTGATGCCTACTATTTTAAACAGGTCAATTTTCAAGAAGAGAATATACACCACAATTTAAAGCAGGAGTATCGTTACCTTATCTACCCTAAAAAGAGTGGAGAGGTCGCTTTAAAGTTTAAACTTATAAAATCAATTACTACTGATGAGAAGGTGACTTACGCTATATCTGGAGATAGAGACAATGTTAAGAGTTTAGAGAAAGAAGATATTGCAGTTTCACTAAAGCCACTAATTTTAAATGTTAAACCTCTACCAAAGGGAACAGATATTGTAGGTAGATTTACTCTAACTCAAACATTAGATAGAGATGAAGTTGATGCCTTTGAACCTGTTAATTTAAAAGTGGAGTTAAAGGGAGAGGGTTATCTTGATAGATTTGAACTTTACAAAAAGAGCAAGAGTTATCATCTCTTTACTCAACCTCCAAAACTTAAAAGTATCTATAGTAAAACAGGGGTAATCTCAAATCTAAAGTGGGACTATGCTATCTCTGCAAATAGGAGTTTTACCTTATCGAAAGTAATATTAAAGGGATTTGACCCTAAAACTCAAAAGAGTTATGAGCTTGTTATTCCTGCTTACTCTGTCAAGGTCAATAGCGTTGCAAAAGATGAGATTTTAGATAAAGAGAATCTGCCTCCTCTCTCTAGCTCTATTGATTGGTCTTGGTGGCGATGGATTGGCTCTTATTTAATAGTCTTTTTAGCTGGTTATCTGATGCCTAGAGAGTTGTTTAAAACGTCTAATAAAAAAATAGAAGAGGTAGAGTCGATTGAGGATAAAATATCAAAAACCAAAACGCACAAAGAGCTTTTAAAGCTTTTAGTATTAGAGAATAATTCTAATTATAAAGAGGCAATAGAGCTTTTAGAGGGTGTGGTTTATAGTAAAAAAAGAGTCCCATTATCGACAATAAAGGAGAAGTATTGCAGAGTAAAATCGTAGCTATAAAAGATGAGATTGCAAAAGCCGTTATAGGTCAAGAGCAGATGGTAGATGGACTTCTAATTGGACTCTTTTGTGAGGGACACATTTTAGTAGAGGGAGTTCCAGGGTTGGCAAAAACTACTACTGTTAAAGCACTAGCTTCTGCATTGGAATTAAAGTTTAATAGGGTACAGTTTACACCAGATTTATTGCCATCAGATATTATTGGTGCAGAGATATATGACCCTCAAAGTAGCTCTTTTAAGATTAAAAAAGGAGCAATATTTACTCAATTACTTTTAGCTGATGAGATAAATCGAAGTCCATCTAAAGTTCAGTCAGCACTACTTGAAGCGATGCAGGAGCGACAGGTGACTATTGGCTCTGAGACATTTGATTTGCCTAGACCTTTTATGGTAATGGCAACCCAAAATCCACTAGAGCAAGAGGGAGTTTACCGACTGCCAGAGGCTCAACTTGACCGATTTATGATGAAGTTGCATATTGAACACAACTCTAAAGAGGAGGAGCTAGAGATTATGCGACGTATAGCAACTAAGAGTTCTAAAGCCATATCAGCTATTGTCTCTTCTAGTGAGTTAGAGACTATCTCTAATGAGATAGATAAGATTTATATAGATGAAGAGGTAGAGCGATTTATTATAGCACTCATTCGAGAGACAAGAGTCACATCAACCTATATTCGTTATGGAGCAAGTCCTAGAGCCTCTATTGACCTCTACAAATCGGCAAAGGCTCACGCCTATTTAGCAGGTAAATCATTTGTAACTCCTGTAGATATTTTGGCTATGGTTTATCCTGTTTTACGACACCGTATAGGGCTTACGTATGAAGCACGAGCAAAAGGTTTGGGGGTAGATGAACTCTTGAAGAGCATTATTGAAAAAGTTGATATTCCGTAATGTCTCAAGAAGTAGAGAGTATTATTTTAAGGGCAAAAGAGGATATATATACTCTTTTACAAGGGGGAAACTTCTCAAAATATTTAGGTCATGGGTATGACTTTTCAGAACTTAGAGCCTATGATAGTGGTGATGATATTAGAGCTATATCATGGATAAACTCTGCAAAGCTTGGTGAACTATATGTTAAAAAGATGCATGAGGAGCGAGAGTTAAATATCTCAATAGCTATGCTGTTAGATGGTCGTGCTATTATTGGTAATAAAATAGAGACTATGAACTATATTTTAACGCTTATATCCTACTCTTCACTACATACTAATAATTTATTAAAAATTTCATATCTATTTGGTGATATATTTAAGAGTTTTGAGCCTACTAAAAGGTTTGAAGATGTAGAGGGAGTATTAAAAGAGTTTAGAGAAAAAGAGCCTTTAGAGTTAAAAATAGCTTATGAAAAAGTAGAGGAGAGATTAATAAATAGTATAGAGTCAAAAAGTTTACTTTTTATAGTCGGTGATTTTTTTGAGTTTATAGATTTATCTATATTGTCACAAAAGCATGAGTTAGTTATTATTGTTGTAAGAGATAGATGGGAAGAGAACCCAAAAGTAATAGCTAATAGTGAGTTAGTAAATCCTTTAAATAGTAGAGTATTAACCCAAACTCTCTCTAAAAAATCAGTTGATTACTATAAAAAAAGATTACAAGAGCATGATGAGAAGTTGTTTGAGCATTTTAACCATTGTGGGGTAAAATATATAAAGGTGTATGATTTCAATGAAGTCATTGATAAGTTAGAGACTCTATTTGAGTATTAAAAAAGTATTAAGAACCTTAGAGTAGTAGTATCTTTTTATAGTATGTTTTCTGCTATCCCAACACCAAAGGTTATCCATAGTTATGTGAACACCTCCTATATGTCGATTAATAGGTTTTATATTCAGCCAATTCTCCTCTGCATTGAGTAATCTTCTACCTAATTTAGTAATTTTGAGTTTGCTTCTGTTTTCATAACTTTCAATAATATTGTAGTTCTCAAACTCTTTTAAAATCTTAAAAAAGATAATGTCGCCCATAAATTTTCGCTCTTCAAAACTTTGATGTTTTTCAAAAATATCATGAGGCTTCTCAATGCCATTAGAGATTATGAGTAGAGCTTGGTACTCTGTACGAGAGAGACCTGTTTTTGTGTTGGGGTACTCCTCTAGCATTCTAAAAATAGCACCGTGTAGAAAAGGTAACAGAGATGTTGGTTGAGTTAAAAGTTTAAACCACTCTTTTGGGGTAGGTTCACAAAAAGCAGACCATGCCTTCTCTGCAAGTTTAAAATGCTCTGGTAGGAGTTCTATCCTATACTTTAAAAGTTTTTGAATCTGTTTAGTTGATGACTCTCCTAAGTAGTTACTTGTAGAGACCATTGTTATATTGATAGACTCTATATTTTGTTTTGCAAACCAATTTAAAATTTGAATTAGTAGAAGTTGGTCATGTAGGTCATGCTCAAACCATATAATAATATTATTGTATATTCTATATCTGTAAAGTTTTTGGTTTCTCTCTTGAAAATCTTTTAAGACTTTTTTATACTCTGCAAAATTTGAATTATCAAAAAACTTAGCTCTCACTTTAGATAGTTCATCTAAGGTTAACCCTAAAGGTACAGCTCCCTCATGTAGAAAATCTTGCCATAGTAGAAACTCTCCCTCTACCCCTGCTTTTTTCATAATATTAATACATATATTGCTATTAACGATATTTAGAACTCTATTCATGTTGCTATTATACAATATAAGTGTTATAATTATATTATGTTTAAAAAAGTTTTTTTATTTTTATGGTTTATATTGTTTGTTGGTTGTGCCTCTAAAAAACCCATTAGTTGGCAAAATAGAGTTTTAGATAATAGAGTTGAAGCTCTTCCTCTAAGTTATCTCGAGTATGGAGTTGAGCATAGTGAGACGATACTTTTTCTACATGGTTTTGGAGAGAGTAAGGAGACATGGCGTTTTTTAGTTCCTAAACTATCTCAAAAGTACCATCTAATTCTTTTAGATTTAAAAGGTTTTGGGGCTTCACCAAAGCCTGAAGATGAAGCCTATTCGGTCTATGACCAAGCGAAATTGGTGGCACTATTTATGGCTCAAAAGCAATTAAAAGATGTGACATTAGTGGGTCACTCATTGGGTGGTGGTGTCGCTTTAGTTTTAGCCCTTATGCAAAAAGATAAACTTATACCAAAAAGATTAAAGCAACTTATTCTCATTAATAGTATGTCATATAAACAGCAGTTACCATCTATGTTAAGATTGCTGAACCGACCCATTATTGGGTTTTTAGCTATTCATCTAGCCTCTAACGACTACATGGCAGAGGAGGCGTATCGGTATGCTTTCTACAATGATGATTTAATTCCAAAAGAGAGCGTTGAGGCTTCAAGTAACTATATGAGTTACCCTTTAGCTAAATATGCCTACCTTCAAACAGTAGAGCAACTTATTCCTGATGATATAGAGATTATACAGAGACGCTATAGAGAGATTCTATTGAGAACACTTATTATGTGGGGAAGAGAAGATGTATCCATTGGTCTCTATCAAGGTAAGAGATTACATCGTAATTTAAAAAATAGTAAGCTTATACTCTTCTCTAAGGTTGGACACTCTCCTCATGAAGAGGTTCCACAAAAGGTTACAAGAGAGATTTTAAAATTTATGGAAGCACATTAATAATATTTTGGCTAAGAGGTGTCCATATACTCATACTAACATTTGCCTCTCTAAGTATCTCTCCTGTCCAACTATTGCAGGTATTAAAAAGGTTATAGTATCTCTTTGAACTGTAGAAATAGTCATCTTCTCCATATCCTCTATAGATTTTTTTTGGACTCTTAAATGATGCATAGATGTTGTTTTTTACCTCTTTAAATTGCTCTTTGGTTAATTGAATCGTTTTAATATCTTGATAGATATGAATATTTTTATAGTATTGAACATGCATAATTGATGGAGTATTTATAAAGAGTGCTTTAAGTGCAGTAGAGATTTTTAGGTCGTCCCATGTAGGAGTGTTTAGGTAGGTCTCTTTGTCACCCCAACCAAAGGCGATGTAGCCTCTTTTTTTTGAATTAAACTCTTTTAAGTATGTTAGATTGAGGTCTTGAATTTTAAAAACTATGTCACTATGTATTTGGCTATATAGGAGATAAATTGTTTTTGATTTTGGCTCTTTTGTTGAGCTTGATTTTGTGGGGAAAAAGGTTAAAAGATAAGCGATGGAGAAGTATAGTAGTGTTATAAAGAGTAGTGTAAGTAGTAACTTGACAATAGTACTAAAAAATTTTTTTAAAATATTCATTTTTATCCCTAATATTTTTAAACTATTTCTTATAATTGATATTTCATTAAACTAAAAGAGCTATAATAACATAAAGCATAAAAAAGGAAATTGAATATGAGCGTAAAAGTTGTTTGTCCACATTGTGGAAAGGTCAATAGAATACCTAAAAGAGAGAGTTATGCAAAAGCAAATTGTGGACACTGTAAAGAGTCTATGTTAAATCAAAAACCATTAGAGGTAGATAAAGATGCCCTGTTGCATATTTTAGTAAACAGTGAAATTCCTGTAATGGTAGATTTTTGGGCTCCTTGGTGTGGACCATGTATTCAGATGGCTCCTGCATTTGAAGAGGCAAGTAGGGAGATGTCTTTAAGAGTTCAATTTTTAAAAGTTAATACCCAAGAGCATCAAGATTTGGGTGCAATTTATGGTATTGAGAGTATCCCTACTATGATAGTTTTTAAAGGAACAAAAGAGCAAGAGCGTATCTCTGGTGCTATGAGTTCAGCTAGGCTTATATCATGGGCAAAACAGTTTATCTAACAAGGAGAATTTATGGCTAAAGCAAAAATATTACTTCTTGAAGATGATGCAAACCTTAATGAAACTGTAACTGAATTTTTAGAAGATGAGGGGTATGAAGTTGTCTATACTTATGATGGATATGAGGCACAAGATAGACTCTATGAGTCAAAGTTTGACCTACTTCTTTTAGATGTAAATACTCCAGGAATAGATGGGTTTAATCTTCTCAAAGAGGCACGAGAGAATGATGTAGTAGCTCCTGCTATTTTTATTACCTCTCTTGATGGAGTTGATGATTTAGAGAGAGGTTTTTTGAGTGGTTGTGATGATTATCTTCGAAAACCTTTTCTCCTTAAAGAGTTGGCTATTAGAATAGAGACTCTATTAAGAAGAGGATTTTTTCATGAGGCTAAAGAGCTTATCTCTCTTGGTGAAAATATAGAATATAACACAAAATCTAATGAAGTTTTAGTCAATGGTGTTGCTCAGACACTTGGAAATAAAGAGTCTGCACTCTTTAAACTATTTATGAAACATCCCGATGAGGTTCTCTCTCATGAGCGAATATATAAAGAGTTGTGGGATTATGATGAAGACCCAAGTGATACAGCATTGCGTACATACATTAAAAATATTCGTAAAATAATAGGTAAGGAAAGAGTTGTTAGTATCAAAAAACAAGGGTACAAGTTTACTTCGAAATAATGAGAAGCGTTCCCTTTTACGCTTTCTCTCACTCTACAGCATTTTGGTAATTATTCTTCTATTTCTCATAGGAAAGTTTTACTACAAGAGTCAAGAGGAGTTGATGTTTTCTAATCAACGCACACAACTATCCAACTATGCAAACCAACAGGTTAAAGCATTAAAACATCTTCATAACGATTTTCCTAAACGAACTATCTATCCTAGAAGCAGACTATTCAGCTCTGCTATCTATGATATTGAGGGTCATAAAATTTTTTCTATTTTAAAAAACCCAAATATTAGTTTTGAAAAAGAGATTTATCGAGTAGGGGAATATATCCATTTTGTAAAAAGTTTAGATGATTACTATTTAGGTGCAAAATATCTTTTTATTGAAATTCCTGAAGATTTGACATGGTACTATAATACTATCTCAAATATTATTACGTTTGGTGCATTAATATTTATCATGTTAGCAATGTTTGGTTTCTTTTTTGTTAAGATACTACTGCGTCCTATGAATGAATCAGTACAACTGCTTGATAACTTTATTAAAGATACTACTCATGAGTTAAATACCCCTATTTCAGCTATTTTAGCTAATGTTGAGATGATGGATATGGAGTCTATGAGTGAAAGAAACAAGAGAAGATTAAATCGTATTAATGTTGCAGCTAAAACAGTTTCACATCTCTATCATGATTTGACCTATTTGACCTTAAGTCATAATCGAGAGTCTAAAGATGAATGGATTGATTTGAAACAGCTTATTTATGATAGAGTAGAGTATTTTGCTATTTTAGCAGGGGCAAAAAAAGTAACCTTTGAATTGGATTTAAAAGAGTCGGCAATCTTTATAGATAGTGTTAAAATTGCAAGGGTGTTAGACAATCTTATCTCCAATGCTATTAAATATAATAAGCGTAATGGAACAATCTATATTGTATTGCGTAAAACCTATTTTAGAGTACAAGATACAGGTATTGGGATTAAGTCTGAAAAGGTACAAGAGATTTTTGAACGCTACACCCGTTTTAATACATCAGAGGGAGGTTTTGGTATTGGTTTAAATATTGTTAAAGGTATCATAGATGAGTACAATTTACAGATTAATGTAGAGTCAAAACTAGATGTAGGAACTACCATACAAGTTAATTTTTTACAAGGAACATTAGATGATTAAGATACTATTTTTACTTTTTAGTTTTACCATTGCTATATTTTCTAAAACAGAGACAGTTTATGAGCGTAATTGTGTACCTTGTCATCGTTATCAACCTGCCTCATTGGAGAAGATGTTTATGACCTATCTTAAAACCTATAGTGGAGAGTTGAGTGTTAAGACAACATTAAAAGAGTTTTTAAAAAATCCTACCGAGAAAGATTCATTGATGAGTGAGATATTTTTAGATAGATTTTCGGTAAAAGATAAAACAACATTGAGTGATAAAGAGCTAGATGAGGCACTTGAACGCTATTGGGAACTATATAATGTTAAATCAAAGTTGAAGTAGAGCATAATTTAGATAGAATTCAACAAAAATATTTAATGAATTTTATTTAAACTCATTTGTTTAAGGGAAACACTACTTATGTCTTGTCATAAATCATATATTACTACACCTATCTACTATGTTAACGATGTTGCACACATTGGACACGCTTACACAACTATTATTGCAGATACTTTAGCTCGTTACGCTCGTCTTATTGGGGAAGATACTTTCTTCTTAACAGGAACAGATGAGCATGGTCAAAAGATTGAGGAGGCTGCTAAAAAAAGGGGTGAAGATATCCAAGCGTATGCTGATAAAATCTCAAAAACGTTTAAAGAGCTTTGGGACGAATTTGATATCTCTTATGATAAATTTATTCGTACCACCGATGCCGACCATAAAAAGGGGGTTCAAAAAGCCTTTACAACTATGCATAGCAATGGTGATATCTATAAAGATACCTACTCTGGTCACTACTGTATCTCATGTGAAACCTTTTTTCCAGAGACACAGTTGGTAGATGGTGAGTTTTGTCCAGATTGTGGTAAACCAACCTCAATTGTTGAGGAGGAGAGTTACTTCTTTAAACTATCTGCTTATGAAGATAGACTTCTAGCATGGTACAACGACAATCCAGATTGTATCTTACCAAAGAGCAAAAGAAATGAGGTAATTCGTTTTGTAGAGGGGGGATTAAATGACCTCTCTATTACACGAACTTCATTTGATTGGGGGGTAAAACTTCCAGAAGATTTCAATGACCCAAAACATGTTATGTATGTTTGGCTTGATGCGTTGATGAACTATGTTACAGCTCTTGGGTATGGAGACGATGATAAAAATATGGACTATTGGCCTGCAAGAGTTCATCTTATTGGAAAAGATATTTTACGTTTTCATGCTATCTATTGGCCTGCATTTTTAATGAGTTTGGGACTTCCTCTTCCTAAACATATTGGTGCTCACGGTTGGTGGACACGAAATGGTGAGAAGATGTCAAAGTCAAAAGGGAATGTAGTAAACCCAAAAGAGGTTGCTGATGCTTATGGTTTAGAGAATTTCCGTTACTTTATGCTTAGAGAAGTTCCTTTTGGTGGCGATGGTGACTTCTCTCAACGAGCATTGATGGACAGAATTAACTCTGACCTTGGAAATGACCTTGGAAACTTGCTTAACCGTCTTATTGGAATGAGTGGAAAGTATTTTGAGGGTAGAGTAGAGTCTGATTTGGTATCTAAATATTACCAAGCTGAACTTGATGAGGTTGAACTATCTATGGCTAAACTTGAACCATTTATTTTTGAACTTCAACTGCACCGTTTTTTAGAGGAGCTTTGGAGACCATTAACTGTAGCTAACAGAGCTATTGACAAGTATCAACCTTGGACAATGATAAAAGAGGGCAAAACAGAAGAGACTATGGCACTAAATGGGCTTATTGCAACCATTTTAGCAAAAGTATCGCTTATGCTTCATGCTGTTATGCCAAAAACAACTACAACAATCTGTAGTGCTTTAGGGTTTGAGATTACTCCAGAGAGTTTTGAGAACATCATTAGAAAAGGTGAAGTTTTAGCTCCATTTGTGACTAAAAAACGAGAACCACTCTTTCCAAGAATAGAAGAGGAGCTTTTAGTAGATGAGAGAGCAGAAGCTCTCAAAAAAGAGAAAGCCGAAGCTGAAGCGAAGAAGAAGCAACGCAAAGAGGCTAAAAAATCTGAAGATGGTTTAGCACTTATTGGGATTGACCAGTTTTTCCAAACCTCTTTAAAGGTTGGAACAGTTATAGAGGCTCAAGAGGTTCCAAAGAGCAAAAAACTTCTACTTCTTCAAGTAGATTTAGGCGAAGATGAGCCAAGACAGATTGTAGCAGGAGTTAAAGAGTGGTACTCTGCTGATGAGATACTTAATACCCAAGTTTGTGTTGTTGCCAACTTGAAACCTGCAAAGTTAATGGGAATGGTTAGTCAAGGTATGCTACTAGCTGCTAAAGATAGAGATGGACTCTGTCTGATTCGTCCAGAAAAGTCGAAAACAGACGGAACACCAATTGGTTAATAAGGTTGACACATATATGAAAATAGAAGATTTATTAAACCTCACATCGGGTGAAGTTATTTCAGAACCTACTGTTTCAGCTATTAATTCTGTAACAGTTTACCCCTCTAAAGTTGACCAAGGTGACCTTTTTATCTCAAATGATGAAGATGAGATTGCAACAGCATTAGCAAATGGTGCTTATGCTATTATTTTTTCAGATGCTTCGATTAAAATAACAGATACAGAAGTAGCATGGATTCAAGTAAAAGATATTCAAAAAGCTGCATTTAAACTTATTAGATATGTATTGATCTCAAGAGAGTCAAGTTTTTACCTCTTTACTGAACATGAGATGTCATTTATGAAGATGATTGTAACTCAGAAGTCAAATATTGAAATTCTTCCTAACAATTGGAAGAGGCTATTTGAAAAAATTTTAAACTCTGATGCTAAAATGTTCATAGGAACAGATAATCTACTTCTAAAGATGATTAAGCCAGATGTTGCTATTTTAAATAAAGAGGCTAGTTGTGAGATTATTACCGATACCCTTTTTAAGACAACATTTAAGATAAATGGTTACATATATCAAGAGAAAGAGATTACTCCTTTTCATGTAGATATTCTACAGCGTGTAGTAGAGTTTTGTGACCTGCATCACCTACCGTATGATTTACATCGAGTAAAATATACTAAACATTTTGTACCTGTATTTATTGATGGTTTTTTAAATATTATGGTACCAAGCAAGAGTGATAAAGTTGCAATTTTTACAGATAATCTACAAGATGTATATAAGGCAAGAGAGTATGTTCGCTACAATGGTGCATGGGTTAAAACAATTGTTCTAACTCCTCCAAAAACAAAAGTTGATGGGGTTGATAGACCAAATTGGTACAATGATGTTGATGAGGCTCGTGATATTCTAAAAAATGCTTACTTTAACTACGCCTTTGTATATGCATTAGATAGAACAATGTTACCAAAAATAAAAGAGGAGTACTCTCTTTTTGATTAAGGAGTAAGAGTGAATTTAGAAGAGTTAGAAAATACTATTAAAGAAGAGATGGGTGTGTTGTTATACTTCTCAGGAGAGCATTGTAATGTCTGTCATGCCCTTCGACCAAAGTTTAAAGAGCTGTTTAATAGTAAGTTTCCTAAGATAAAACAGATTTTTTTAGATGCAGAAGAGAATAGAGAGATAGCATCTGCTTATCAAGTCTTTTCATTGCCTACCATCTTAGTTTTTTTAGATGGTAGAGAGTTTGTAAGAGAGGGAAGAACAGTTAGTCTGCATCAGTTAGAAGAGAATCTCTCAAGACCTTACAATATAATGATGGGTGCTTAGTGACATCTTAGTATAAAAACGTTCCATTCTGTGCTATAATATTTTTTGAAATTATAAAAAAGGAAAAATAATGAATGAACGTTCCATACGAATTTTGGCAACAGGCTTGGGTATTTTACTTCTTTTTCATGGGGTAGATAAAATCTTAACAGGGGTAGAGGGGATAGAGAAACTCTTTTTAGAACTTCATCTATCGAGAGAGTTTGCTCACTATATTACTTATGGTGTCTATATTGGTGAGGTGGTTGCACCTATTCTTCTTATATTTGGACAATATATCAAAATAGCATCTATTCTTGTAGTTGTTGATATGCTCTTTGCTATAGGTCTAGTATATAGAGAGACTCTTTTTCAATTGGGTGATTATGGAGAGTGGATTATTGAGACACCACTACTATTTTTAATTGCTGCTCTAAGTTTAGCTGTTTCTAATATTGGCTTTAATGATGGGTTTAAGTTTAAGAAAAAGTAATCTATTGTTTAAAAGCAATTATATAGAGGTAGTTCGTGAGTTAAAAGTTTAACTACCTCTTAAGTTGATAAGCTATAATGTTTTTACTTTTTAAAAAGGAAAAAACTTGAATAAAACTATCTATCTAACTCTATTATTAACCTCTCTTCTATTTTCAGATTCAGACCCAATTAGAACCACTATTGAACCTCAAACACTTATTGAATATAGAGATTTAAGTGAGCAAAAAGAGAGTTGTATTGTAGATGAAAATATTAATAAACTTTGTGTTGAGAGAAAATAATTTTATATTGAATATTTAACTTTAAATTGGTATTTTAAGATATTTTTTATTATTTAATATTGATTTAATCATATTTACACTACTATTGAATATTAATTTAATATTCAGGAAAAATTTATGGAACGTAGAAACTTCTTAAAAAACTTATGTACATTGCCTGTTGTGGCTGTTTTACCCTCTGTGAGCTATGCGACTCAATTAACAGGAGCAGAAGGTTCAGATGTTGTTGGACTTAACAAAATTATAGAGATAATAGAAAATGATAAAAGGCTCAATAGACGAGTTGATGCAGGTGATATTGCAACAGCTATTGAGTCTGCAACACGTATGAATGAGATTATTATTGAAGCTATTATTCAGACAGGTGTAGGAAATGATAGAAA
>JALSQJ010000089.1 GCA_026985495.1 Campylobacteraceae bacterium | reverse complement strand
TTGAACACCTTGAATATTACAGTTATGATGTTACCCCTATCTACAATGGAATAGAGGCTGAGAGTTTACTTTTTGAAGAGAAGTTTGATTTACTCTTATTAGATGTCAATGTTCCACTACTTAATGGCTTTGAACTTCTAAAAAATTTACGAAATGCTGGGAACACTACACCTACTATTTTTATAACCTCGATGAATACATCAAGTGATGTATCAGAAGGCTTTGAGATAGGTGCAGATGATTATCTCAAAAAACCATTTGAGATGATAGAGTTAAAGGCTAGAATAGATAATATAAAACGACACTTCAAGATCGATGATAATCGGATATATGAGATTAATCATAATATTCGTTTTAACTTTGATAAGCATACATTACTAATTGATAATAAAGAAGAGATACAGCTCTCTAAAAAAGAGGGTGAGTTTTTATCTTATTTTTTACATCATCGAGGAGAAGTTATATCTAGTGATGAACTTATGGTTAATGTCTGGTCATATGACTCTGCTCCAAGCTCTGCTACTATTCGTACCTACATTAAAACGATTCGTAAATATTTGGGAGAAGAGATGATAAGCACCATTAGAGGAGTTGGTTATCTATTTAATTAAAGAGGAGAAAAAAACACTTATACAGTTTTTGCTACTCTATTTAGGGTCGTCTTTTATTCTATTTGCGATTATTGCCTATCTCTTTTATCAAAATGAGTCACGTTTTTTTTATGATAAAGTTCATAGTTCCTTAGAGATTACAGCAGGAAAGTTATCTTCTAAAATTATCTATGCACACATGATGAAAAAAGAGTTCATCTTTAAAGATGAACTCAAAAACTATCACGATAAAATAGGTTTTTATGATAAAAACTCTACACCAATTGCAACCAATATAAAAGACACCATAGACTTTTCAAAACATATATATCAAGATAAAAATAGAATGATTTTGGTAGATAGAAGTACTTTTGGACATTTAGGGGTAGAGAGTATTGTGATTGAGCGATATGGCATTGAAACTTTTGTGCATAAGTTACAGTATAAGATTACCATTTCTCTTCTTTTAATCTATGTTATTCTTGCTATTATTGCTTATTTCTTAGCCAAACTTTTTTTAAAGCCCATTCAGCAAAAACGTATCCAATTAGATAATTTTATTAAAGATAGCACCCACGAACTCAATACCCCAATAACAGCATTAATCCTATCAGTTAATAGTCCTATGCTCAATAGCCCTAAAAACTTAGAACGTATCCGTTTAAGTGCATCACGTGTCTCTGCCATACACAAAGATTTAACCTATTTAATGCTTGATAAAGATAATCAGAGTAAACCTTCAAAAGATTTACTTCTAAATGATATGCTTAAAGAGGAGTTAATCTATCTAACACTTTTAGCTGAGAAAAAAAAGATAAAAGTAGAGCTTCACGACTTAGATAAAATCTACTTTAAAATTGACAAAGAGAGTTTTATACGTCTTATCCATAACTTAATCTCTAATGCGATTAAATATAACACCATGGGAGGGGAAATAGAGATAATCTTAAAAGATAGAGAGATAATCATAAAAGATACAGGAATAGGCATAGCCAAAGAGCATCAAAAAGGTATCTATGAACGATTTTATAGAGCCACAAACCAAGTGGGTGGTTTTGGCTTAGGCTTAAATATTGTCTATAAAGTGTGTCAAGAATACAATATAGAGATTGATTTCAAATCAGAAGTAAATAAGGGTACTACTTTTTGGTTGAGGTTTTAATTTTAAAAAAAACTAAAAAGGAGATAATAAAGAGACACTATTATGTTATACTTACTAAGTAGATTTACATCTAAAAATTAAGAGGAGATAAAAGATGGAAAAGATAAATTTTATAAAATTATCTTTTATTGCTATAGTTATAACTATTTTTACAGCCTGTAATGGGGGAACTAAAAGTAGCGAAAAAAAAGCAATAGAGAGTGTAACTAACCAAACAACAACATCAAGTGATTATAGAGCAGGGGTTATCCAGAGATAACACCTCTTTTTAGCTAAACTAATATTTAGCTCATAGTCTAGGTTTTAGTAGATTTAGAGATTAACTTTTAATCTCCACACACTTTGCACACTTTTAGCTATATAATTCATTATCTAGCTAGAAGAATCAAAATTAATACAAGGAAAAAATATGAAAACAATTACTTTAGTAGGTTTTACGGCACTATCTCTTATCTATGCAGTAGCAAATGATGTTCCCGTAGAGTACGAACATGCGTTAAAGAGTGCATCAAGTGTTGAGGCTATAAGTGAAGATATGTCAAAAATGAAAGCTATGGGAAAATGTGGTGCAGACCAAAAAGCTCATAAACCAATTAGTGTAAAAAATAGTCAATCTGCCACTGTTCCCGTAGAGTATGAGCATGAGTTAAAGAGTGCATCAAGTGATGATAGCGTAAGTGAAGATATGTCAAAAATGAAAGCTATGGGAAAATGTGGTGCAGACCAAAAAGCTCATAAACCAACTATTTCAAAAGAGAAAAATATCTCTAAATCAGAATTAGAACTAGAACATAACCTACGACTTCCAACAAGTGATGAAGATAGTCCAAAAAGCATGGGAAATATGAAAGCACTTGGCAAATGTGGAACAGATAAGTAAAATTTTTCTCTCCACACCTCTTGCACAAAAAACTCTATATAATATCTTTATATGGAGCTACCCAATGAAAATATTACTATTAGAAGATGACCCACTTTTGCATGAGTGTTTCAAAGAGTATTTAGAATCAGAAAAATTTGAAGTCTTTAGTGCTTTTAGTGCTTATGATGTTTATGACTTAACCTATCAAGAGAGATTTGATTTATATCTTTTTGATGTAAATCTATCTATTGGAGAGAGTGGTTTTGAGATTTTAAAGGCATTACGAGAATCAGGAGATATGACACCTGCCATTTATATTACAGCACAGGTTGATATTGATTCTATCAGTAAAGGTTTTGATATGGGTGCAGATGATTATATTAAAAAGCCTTTTGAACCCAAAGAGTTAATTATACGAATTAAAAATCGTTATAAAAAAGAGTCATTTATCTATTATCAAGATTTAAAATATGATTTAAATAATAGACATCTCTATAAAGATAGTCAAATGATTCATCTAAGTTCAATTCTTGCAGAGATTTTTCATATTTTAATTTTAAATAGAGGAAAATTAGTATCTATAGATACTCTATTAGAGATTTTAATTGTACCTAATCCAAATGCTTTACGTGTTAATTTAAGTAAATTAAAAAAGATATTGGATATAGATATTAAAAATATCAAAGGTAGGGGATATTTAATAGAGTAACTAATAGTTAAATAAATTATTTTTTATTAACTATTAGTTAATAAAATTAATATATAATCCAATGTTTAAAATTTAAGACAAAGGATAAATCTTCTCCCTATTTTAAAAT
>JALSQJ010000088.1 GCA_026985495.1 Campylobacteraceae bacterium | reverse complement strand
AATATTGATTTGAGAAACAATTGCTTCTGGAACTAAATGGAGTGAGTTAAACCCTGCAACACCAATAAAGTAAACAGCAAACCAAGGAATAACTAATTTGACATCAGCTCCCTCTCCACCCTCTTTTTTAGCAACATAACTAAGGTATAGACCTAGTACTATTAGCATAGGAGCAATCATAATAACTCTTGTCATTTTTACAATCACGGCTGTATTTGCCATTTCAGCTGAAGAGTTAGGAATAGAAGCAGGAACAGCAACAACTTGTGCAACTTCATGAATGGTTCCTCCAACATAGATACCAAACTCTCTTGCTGTCATATGTAGAAAACCAGTTGCATTTTCAATAATGGTGGTGTATAAAACAGGATATAAAAACATAGAGATAGTTCCGAAGAGTACAACCATAGAGACAGCAATAGCTGTTTTATGCTCTTCAGCTTTAAGTACTGGTTCAGTTGCTAAAACAGCTGCTGCACCACAAACAGATGCACCAGAAGCAGTTAGCATTGAGGTATCTTTTTCCATTCCAAAGATTTTATTTCCTAGCCAAGTACCTAAAATAAAGGTAGTTGAGAGCATAATAAGTGAGACTAGGAAGCCCTCTAAACCAACCTCTGCAATCTGTTGAAAGGTAACTCTAAAACCATAAATTACAATAGCAAAACGGAGAATTTTTTTACCTGAGAAGGTAATTCCACTCTCCCATGCAGTTGGAAGTTTATTGTGTAGTGTATTGGCATAAAAGATACCCATAACAATACCAATAACCAAAGGAGAGAGTCCTAATGCCTTTACTGGCCCTAATCCAGCAATAAATGTTGCTGCAGCTGCAAAAATAGCGACAAAGAGTATGCCACTCATAGTTCCTGCACGTTTTTCAGGTGAAAATGCCATTTTTATTCCTTTAAAAGTAATTTTTTTGATGTATAATTTTGGAATTATACTCTTTTTTAAATTCTATTCAAAATAAATTTAATTGATATAGTAAATAAATAATAGTGTAAAATAACTTTTTATTATAGGGATATATATGGCATTTAATTATGGAATTGCATTAACAGGGGGGATTTCAACAGGGAAAAGTACGGTCTCTAAGATATTTAAATCTTATGGTTTTCAAATTATTGATGCAGATAACATAGCACATATAATCTTAGATAGAGAGGTTGATAAGATAGAAGAGCTTTTTGGTAAAAGATATATTGTTGATGGAAAAGTTGACCGAAAAGCATTAGGGACATTAATCTTTTCAGACAAAGAGAACAAATTACTTTTGGAGAGGTTATTACATCCTTTAATTTTTAACTCTATCAAGGAGAGAGCAGAAGAGTTAGATGGTTTTAAAGAACCCTATCTAGTAGATATACCTCTATTTTTTGAGACAAATCGTTACCCAATTAATGAAATTATTGTTGTCTATCTTTCAAAAGAGTTACAATTGGAGCGTTTGATTAAGCGTGATAAATTAACAATAAAAGAGGCATTAAAACGAATAGAGTCACAAATAGATATAGAAGAAAAGAGACACAAGGCAACTTATTTAATAGATAATCAGGGAGATTTAAAGGCTCTTCAGTATCAGTGTGATAGAGTAAAAGATAAGATATTTTCTAATTATAAGGTAAAATAATGTTTTTGCGTCTATTTCTATCTTTTTCTATCACTTTAACACTTTTAGTAGCTGAGCCTATAGTAGCAGATAAAGTAATTATAAAAAAATCAACACGAATGCTCTATTTGTCAAAAAATGGTGATATTTATAAGAAATATCATATAAGTTTAGGGCAAGTTCCTATTGGAGCTAAAGAGGTTGAGGGAGATATGAAGACACCTGAAGGGGTTTATATGTTAGATTGGCGACAGGAGAGTAGTCAATACTATAAATCATTACATATCTCATACCCAAATAGTAAAGATAAAGCTCATGCCAAAGAGTTAGGTAGTAGTGCAGGGGGAATGATAATGATACATGGAACTCCACCAGCATGGTCTCTTTCACCTTATGGTGACTGGATGAATGTATTGATTGATTGGACGCAAGGGTGTATTGCAATGAGTAATGATGATATTAATGATGTTTGGGAAGAGACTACAAATGGAACAATAGTAGTTATTGTTCCATAAAATTATGGTTTAAAATGAAGTTACTTTTTCTTTGGAGTTACATACATATTGACGTAACGACCATCTCTTTTAGCATCTTGTTCTAAAACACCAACATCTTCAAGCATTGGCCATACACGGTTTAGAACATCAATACCCCACTCAGGGTTTGCCATCTCTCTACCACGTAAGAATACTCTTAGTTTAACATGTTTTCCAGCTTCTAAGAACTCTCTTGCATGTTTTACTTTGTAAGCAATGTCACCATCTGCAATTTTACAAGAGAATTTAACCTCTTTTACATCAATGGTTTTTTGGTTTTTTCTTGCCTCTTTTTTCTTCTTCTCTTGCTCGTACTTAAATTTACCATAGTCCATAATTTTCGCAACAGGAGGTTTTGCATTAGGGGATACTAGAACTAAGTCTAGCCCTTTCTCATCTGCAATTCTCATTGCTTCATCACGAGAAATAATTCCCATCTGCTCACCCTCATCACCTAGAACTCGTAGTTCTGATGCATGAATTTTATCATTCATAATGGTATCGTCAGGTTTTTTTCTACCTCTGTTGTTTCTGTTATTTTGTCGACTCAAATTTTACCTTCATTTAGTTGTTGAGATAATTTTAGCATAAATTCATCAAAAGAAAGATTATATTGCTCTTTTTTTCGTCTATCTCGTACTGCAACAGAGTTATTTTCTATCTCTTCGTCACCTATAATAACAACATAAGGGACTCTTTGCTTCTCTGCATTTCTAACACGTTTGTTTAGAGAGTCATTTTTATCAAATACCTCAGCGTCTAAACCCTCTACTCTTAAAAGCTTTTTAAGTTTATAAGCATGTTCTACATGGTTATCTGAAATTGGAATAAAGATAACTTGTGTTGGTGCTAAGAAGAGTGGAAATTCACCTGCATAGTGTTCGGTTAAAATTCCAATAAATCTCTCAAATGAACCAAGAATAGCACGGTGAATCATTACAGGCTGTTTTCTTGTGTTATCTTCAGCTATATATTGTACTTCAAATCGTTGTGGTAAGTTAAAGTCAACTTGAATAGTTCCACACTGCCATTTACGTCCAATAGCATCGGTAATTTTAATATCAATCTTTGGTCCATAGAATGCACCACCACCTTCATCTATAGTGTAAGGTAAATCATTACCTTTTAGTGCATCAATAAGCCCTTGAGTTGCCAACTCCCATACATCATCTTCGCCAATTGCTTTTTCTGGTTTGGTTGCAATCTCCATGGTATATTCAAAACCAAATAGTTTCATAACTGAGTCAACAAACTCAACTACTTCTAAAACCTCTGAAGCGATTTGGTGTGGTTCACAGAAGA
>JALSQJ010000087.1 GCA_026985495.1 Campylobacteraceae bacterium | reverse complement strand
AGAGTTTATTCAAAACAACATCAATCTATCAGGCTTTGAGCAGATTATTTTACCTGGTTCTAAACTCGTACTCAAAGATTTACAATGGCTTAAAGAGAGTGGACTTTTTGAGCAACTTCAAACATTAAAAGTAGAAATACTAGGTATCTGTGGAGGTTATGAGATGATGTTTGAGCAGATTATCGACCAAGAAGCCATAGAATCAGAAACACCAACGATTGTCAAAGGCTTAGGCTTCATAGACGACAATATTCTCTTTCAAAAAGAAAAAATAGTCAAAAAAGGCACCTATCAGCTCTTTGGAAAAACCATCAAAGGCTTTGAAATTCATCATGGCATTTCTAAAAAGTATCCTCTTTTTTATGAACAAGCAAACATAAAAGGCACATTTGTTCACGGACTATTTGACGATGAAGCCTTTGAAATTTATAAACGTCAAACCATTGATAATTTTGTCAATACAATAAGGGAGAGGCTAGATGTAGAGGGGCTTATGAGGGCTGTAAGGTAAAAACAGTACTATATTAAATAAAATTTTAAAGGTAAATAAAAAAATAAAAACAGTACTCATAACAGGTGGAAACAAAGGTATAGGCTTAGAGCTTACCAAAGCCTTTTTAGAATTAGACTACAAAGTTATAGCCATAGCACGAGATTTTAAAGACTTTGCCTATGCCGATAAGGTTGAGTGTATAGCATATGACTTAAGCAATGTAGAGGGCATACCTGCACTTATTGACTCACTAGGGCAGATAGATATTCTCCTTAACAACGCAGGGGTAATGTATTCGCTCCATTATGATGCTTACCCACAAGAAAAAGTAGATAGTATGCTCAAACTCAATCTCGAAGCACCCATAAAACTCATAGAGTGTTGTGTCAAAGCTGGTGCAACGCGTGTTGTGAACAATGCTTCAATAGCAGGGCAGATAGGACATCCTGATGTTTGGTATGGTGCAACCAAAGCAGGACTGATTAACGCTACAAAGAGCTTTGCCAAGATTTTTGAGGGTAGCGTAGTCATCAATGCTGTTTCTGCTAGTCCAGTAGAGACTGATATGTTAGAGACCATCCCTTTGGCTAGAAGAGAGGCATTTTTAAAAACAGTGGTAACGGGTAGATTTGCCAAAGCTAATGAAGTAGCCAAGGTGATGCTTTGGTTGGCTACAGAGTCGCCTGAATATATCAATGGGACGACGATTGATGTGAATAATGGGTCGTATATGAGATGAAAAAATATTTTTAAAGTTTATTTTGTTATAATAACCTAAGTTATCGTAACAAAGGTTGTTATATGAAATTTTATAATAGAGAAAATGAGCTAGCCTTACTTAGCCGTGCTGACAAACTCAAAAAAAAGCATGGCATCATGACCATGCTTTTAGGTAGAAGACGCGTGGGCAAGACAGCTTTGGTATTGCAACCTTTTTCTAGTCAAAAGGTGGTCTATCTTTTTGTGTCTAAAAAGAGTGAATCACTGCTTTGTGAAGAGTTTAGTGAAGAGATAGAAGCGAAATTGGCTCTTACTATACATGGTGAGATAAGAACATTTGAGAGCCTTTTTGCATATCTGCTAGATGTAGCAAAAAATCAAAGTTTTACTTTGATTGTAGATGAGTTTCAAGAGTTTTATAAGATAAATCCATCCATCTATTCTACGATACAAAAACTCTGGGATGCGAATAAAGCAGAGAGTAAAATACACTTTATCACTTGCGGTTCTGTCTATTCATTGATGAAAAAAATCTTTGAAGACAAAAAAGAGCCACTCTTTGGACGCGTAGATTTCAAGATTGACTTAAAGCCATTTAAAGTGCGTGTGCTAAAAGAGATATTACAAGATAACCATGCTTATACGCCCCAAAATCTGTTGGACTTTTATGTGCTTACGGGTGGTGTGGCAAAATATATAGAGCTTTTTGTGCTGTATGAAAGTTTTACTTTTGAGTCGATGATAGATGAGATACTCTCACCCAATTCACTCTTTATTGAAGAGGGAAAAAATAGACTTATAGAAGAGTTTGGAAAGGAGTATGGCACTTACTTTTCTGTACTTAGTCTCATCGCCTCATCCAAGACTTCCAGAAGTGAAATAGAATCTATCTTGGAAAAAAATATTTCAGGTCATCTCAATAGGCTAGAGCATGATTATCACATCATCAAAAGCATCAAACCCATAGGTGCCAAACCCACTACAAAAGTACAAAAATATGAGATTGTCGATAACTTTTTAGCCTTTTGGTTTCGTTTTATCTATAAATATAGCTCCATAGTCGAAGCAGAAGCATACGATAGACTTAAAGAAATTATATACAGAGATTTTAGCACATTTAAGGGTAGGTTTTTGGAGAAGCTGTTTATCGAACTATTCAAAGAGTCACAACGCTATACGCAAATAGGTAACTATTGGGAGCGTGGTAATAAAAACGAGATTGATATAGTGGCAGTAGATGAGATAGAAAAAAAACTTTTGCTATGTGAAGTAAAACTCTCTAAAAAACGGCTAAACTATGAAGAGCTAGTGAGAAAATCCACAAAGCTGATAGAGAAGTATAAGGGATATGCGGTAGAGTATAGGTTGTTGAGTGTGGAGGATGTGGATAATGTATAACACCTCATACTACACACTTCAACACCTAAAAGAAAAAAACGCTATCCTCTTAGAGTGGAAACAATTTTGCAAAGGCAAGGACTACCAAGAGCCATTTCGTTATGGACTAGAACTTATCAAAAAACACAACATAACCACATGGATAACAGACACCACCCATGGCTTTGAAAATGAGGAAGCAGATACTATCTGGTTACTAGAAGAGATAATGCCAAAGTTTATAGAGAGTTCTTTGGAGAAGATAGTATTTGTTATTGCTGATGATAGCCCTTTGATGGGCGAGATATTGGGGCAGAAAGGGGCTTTGGAAAAGTATTTTGAAGTGGAGTTGATAGATGATAAACATAGCTAAAATCTCTCTCCTCCTCTTCGCCATCTAAATTTAAAAATGGAGAACAAGGTAAAAATGATATTACAAACACTAAAAGAGGTATTTCATATTAGCATAGCCAAAACAAATTTACTTCTTTCTTTAATGCTCTTTGTTTTGATGGGGTGATGCCTTTGTCAATACAATGAGAGAGCGATTAGATGTAGAGGGGCTTATGAAAGGTATAAGGTAAAAAGGGTATTATATTAAATAAAATTTAAAATAAATATTTAATATAAAATAAAAGGTTTATCTTGTCTCTTAAACTAATTCCAAATGATGAAACTTCTTTAACAAAAGGTGAAAAACTTCTTCTAAATAGATTAAAAACTCTTTACAGTAAAGAAGATGAAGCTTATATCTATTTAACTCCAAGAGTAGGAGGTTTAGAACCTGACTTTTTATTAATTGATGCTAAAAGAGGTGTTGTTGTTTTTGAAACTAAAGATTGGAGTAGAAACTATTTAGAGACGATTAATCCCAAAGAGGTAATTGGTGTCGATGGGAAGAAATATCATAATCCAGCCTTTAGAACCAATCAATATTTTAATACAGTACAATCTCTTTTCTCTACCGATGGAACACTACTCAATGATGAACTAAAATTAAACTTCAA
>JALSQJ010000086.1 GCA_026985495.1 Campylobacteraceae bacterium | reverse complement strand
TGCCAGACTCAACACCACTAAATAAGATTCAAGGTGTTAAAGAGTTTGGAGCAAGTGTCATTCTTCATGGAGCAAACTATGATGAAGCCTATGCTTATGCTGTTGAGTATGCAAAAAAGAAAAAACTAGAGTTTGTCCACCCATTTACAGATGATGAAGTGATGTCAGGACAAGGAACAGTTGCTTTAGAGATGTTAGAAGATGAACCAGATTTAGATGCTATTGTAATTCCTGTTGGTGGAGGTGGACTTATTGCAGGTATGGGAGTAGCAATTAATGCCATTAATCCAAATACAAAAGTCATAGGAGTCGCTTCAGCAGGAGCTCCTGCCATGAAAAACTCTTATGAGACAAAAAAGGCACAAGGAACAAAAAGTGTTAGAACTATTGCCGATGGTATTGCTGTACGCGATGCTTCACCTATTACTCTTGAACATATATTAAAAGAGGTAGATGCATTAGAGTTGGTTTGTGAAGATGAGATTTCATCAGCAATTCTCTTTTTGTTAGAGAGACAAAAACTATTGGTTGAAGGAGCTGGAGCTGTAGGTGTAGCAGCTCTAATACACAATAAACTAACGCTAGAAAAGGGTTCAAAAGTTGGTATTGTTCTAAGTGGGGGGAATATTGATGTAACTATGCTCTCACTTATTATAGAAAAAGGGTTAGTTAAGAGTTCAAGAAAAATGAAACTCTCGGTAATTATGGTAGATAAACCAGGTTCATTAATGACGTTTACTAAACTACTCACTAAAGTAGGAGCAAACATTGTACATATTGGTTACGATAGAACATCTACCGACCTAGAGTTTGGAGATGCTGTTGTCTCTGTTTCACTAGAAACAAAAGGGGTTGAGCATCAAGAGGAGGTACGTAATGTACTAAATGAACATGGTTTTAAATTTGAAGAGTTGCATTAAATTGCACTCTTTATACTAAATTTTACTTTTTATAGATTTAACTTCAGATGAAGCAACATGATTTTGGTCTTGAATAACTCTTCTGCCCCATAGAAACTTTCGTTTGTAAAATTTATCTTTTTCAAAATTACAAATTACAACTCTCTTTGCACCTGAACTAGCATGAATGAAATTACCATTACCAAGGTAGATTCCAACATGTGTTACTTTTCTAGGGTGATTCCGTTTGGTAGCAAAAAATACCATATCACCTTTTTTTAATTGATTAAATTTTAAAAATTTACCTATTTTTGCCTGTTCTCTTGAAACTCTTGGAAGATGAATACCTACATCACCATATATCTTTCTAGTAAAACCTGAACAGTCATAACTGCTAGGACCTGTTGCTCCCCATACATAAGGTAGCCCTAAGAGTGATTCTGCATTCCACTCTATTTCATCCTCTACTTTTAATGGAACCCAACTCTTTTTATCTATTAATTTAGTAGATAGTTTTGTTAACTCGATAGCTTCTCTTTTCTCCTTTACCTTAAAAGTTGGCTTATCGATAAAATTTTTATTAAGTGTTGAAACTTTTGGTTCACTGTGTGTTGTACACGCCGACATTAAAACTAGTGTACTTAGTAGTACCACTCCTTTTACTAATTTTCCTCTTCTCATCAAACAAATTCTCCTTACTTAACTTTTTGATATTTAAATCATAACAAGTATTTAAACGTTTGTCTGCAAAATTTTCCATCATTTTTTAATTTGTGAGCTTTTTTTCTATTTTTTAAGCACTTAATGTTTAATTAAAGACAACTTTTAACTACTTATGTTCTATTATACTTAATTTTGTTTGAAAAGTAAAGTTTTTTAATATTTTTTTTAATATTTTTATTTAATTTTAAGTTAAGATAACTCTCCATTTTTAATGAAGAGCTTTATGTAGATATAAAAAAAGAGTTCTAAAGTGTCAACTCTTTAAGAGATTGTGTAGCTGATTCTATTGCTTTATCTATCATCTCATCAGTAGTAACTGTAGATATAAACCCTGTCTCATACGAAGAACATGCAAGATATACACCCTTTTCTAACATTTTCCCATGAAACTTTCCAAAGAGTTCAGAGTTATTCTCCAATGCATCATCAAAGTTTTTTACAGACTTATCAGAGAAAAAGAAACCAAACATTGAGCCACGGACAGTTGTTACCATTGGAATATTTACAGCATCAGATGCTCTTTTAAATCCCTCCATGAGTCGTTTTGCTTTTTTCTCTAAAGTAATATAAATGTCTTTATTAGATTTTAGTTTTTTAAGAGTTGTTAAACCTGCTGTCATAGCTACAGGATTACCAGATAGTGTACCTGCTTGGTAGATTGGACCCTCTGGTGATAGTTCTGCCATAATCTCTTTTCTTGTACCAAAAGCACCTACAGGCATACCTGCCCCAATTACTTTTCCAAGTGTTACAATGTCAGGTTTAACCGAACCAATACCTTGATAACCTCTGAAAGAGGCTCTAAATCCACTCATTACCTCATCAAAAATAAGTAGAGTTCCATGCTCATCACATAATGCTCTAAGCTCCTCTAAAAACTTCTCATCTGCAGGAACTAACCCCATATTTCCTGCAATAGGCTCAATGATAATTGACGATACTCCACCCTCACTCTGCTCAAAACATTTTTTTACAGACTCTATATCATTGTAAGTTGCTAAGAGTGTATGTTTAGTTAAATCAGCAGGGACACCTGGACTAGAGGGGCTTCCAAAAGTTGCCATTCCTGAACCTGCTTGAACTAAAAGTGAATCGGCATGACCATGATAACACCCTGTAAACTTAATAAAATCATCTCGTTTAGTATATCCACGTGCTAAACGAATAGCTGACATAACAGCCTCAGTTCCAGAGCTTACAAAACGTACCTTTTCAATACTTGGAAACATCTCAACAATCTCTGTTGCTAAATCTGTCTCAGTTAATGTTGGAGCTCCAAAACTTAGCCCTCTTTTAACAGCATCAATAACAGCTTTTTCAACATCAGCATCACAATGACCTAAAATAAGTGGTCCCCAACTCTGCACAAAGTCAATATATCGGTTTCCATCAATGTCAATTAGGTAACCACCCTCTCCTCTTTCAATAAAAACAGGTGTTCCTCCTACCGATGAAAATGCTCTAACAGGTGAATCAACACCTCCTGGAATAACCTCATATGCCTCTTTAAATGCTACTTGACTTTTAGTGTAACTCATATTTATATCTATCCTTTTAATGGTTATTTATAATGAAAATTAATCCAAAATAAATTTTGTTTGATTATACTGTTTTTAGAATTATCAACCAATAAAAAGTGATGTGTAGTGAGACTCTTTATAGCATTTATTATATCTTTGTCTATCTATATTCTACTTATCTGGCTATTTGTAACACAATTTTCCAAAGTCGAGATAACTCCTCATCAAAAAAATGAGCATATTATAAAGATAGACCTTAAAAACATCTCTATTCCAAAAAAAAGTGCTACCAAAAAACATATAGCTACAAAAGATACTACTCACAAAACCTTACCTCTGCCTATAAAAAAGTCAAACGCTGTTAAACCAACTATTAAAAAGAGACCTAAGGTTATCAAGAAAACCATAAAGAAAAAAACCATAAAGAAGAAAAAGATAGTAAAGAAAAAGCCTAAAACTCA
>JALSQJ010000085.1 GCA_026985495.1 Campylobacteraceae bacterium | reverse complement strand
TCTTTTAAACTCTTGAATGGAGCTAAAGTTCTGTTCAAACAAAGATGAGGAGAGTAGCTCTTTTTGTGCAAGGAAAATATGAGCCTCTTCCTCCTCTTTATGAAGTTCATAAAAATTTTGTAACTCTTTTTTTGTTGCAGTAATGGCATTACGCAGTGTAACAGCATTGATTTCTATATTTGTAGTTGTCTGAACCGATTCATATTGAAAAAGTGATGCAATCGCAACACCTTTTGCGATGGTTTGACCTTTAATTGTAAGTGCTTCATAGATTTCACTAATCTGCTCAATTTCATTAATCTCTTTATCACTCTTCATCAGTTTTAAAAAGAGTTTAGATAGAGCTTCATTTGCTCTATTTGCCTCCTCTCCTTTACATTTAAGCGTGAAACTATCATCTTTTTCAAGAGATAGAGATAATATTTGTGGCATTTGAATTGCAGATACCTCTTTATCTTTTGCACTTATGGTAATGGTAGCATCATATTTTTTAGCTTCATTTACAAATTGGGCAATAGGTCGTAGGTGAAATCCATTAGAAGAGGTTATTTTATGGGTTGAGGTAATGGTTGTTTTCGTTTTTAATAGGCGTTTAAAAAAATTCATGGAGTATTGTAGCAGATAGAGTTTTTTGAAAAACTGAACTATAGAGTTAAATTTTAATTATAGTTGTGTTAAGTTATTTTTTACACTTGAAAAGATAATTAAAAAGTTTGAAAATTGGATATATTTCATATTTGTTCCTATAAATTTTTATATAATAGTAGAAATTATAAATTTGGCTTAATAATATATAAGTAAATAACAAATCGAAAAAAAAGTCACTTTATACAATTAATGCACATTTATGTTATAATATTATTTGAAATAGAAAGGAATATAGTTATGAATCAACGAACCATTTGTAAAGCAGTAGAAGTTGTAGGGATAGGTTTACACAAGGGAGAACCTATAAAATTGCGTCTTGAACCTTTAGAGGTTAATGCAGGAATTGTCTTCTATAGAGAAGATTTAGCTCTAACTATTCCTCTTTCTCCTTCTGCCGTTGTTGATACACAAATGGCAACTGTTATTGGTTCTCAAAAAGGAACTATCTCTACTATAGAACATTTTCTTTCTGCTGTTTATGCGTATGGAATTGACAACATGAGAGTAGTTGTTGATGGAAATGAGATGCCAATAATGGATGGTTCTGCTGCTTCTTTTTGTCTTCTTTTAGAGGAAGCAGGTATAGAAGAGCAAAATATACCAAAAGAGATTATTCGTGTTAAAAAAACTATTGAGGTTCGAGATGGTGATAAGTTTGTACGACTTGAACCAAGCAATAGAGTAACTTTTGACTTTGAGATTGATTTTGCTCATCCTGTTATTGGTCGTCAATCTGAGAAGTATAGCTTTGGTACAAAACATTTTATTGAAGAGATAGCACGTGCTAGAACTTTTGGTTTTGCACGAGATATTCAATACCTACAGAGTATTAACCTTGCATTGGGTGCAAGTTTAAATAATGCTATAGGACTTGATAATGAAAAAGTATTAAATCCAGAGGGGTTACGATTTGAGAATGAGTTTGCTCGTCATAAAATTTTAGATGCAATGGGCGATATGATGGTAACAGGACATAATCTTTTAGCTGCTTACTCCTCATTCGCAGGTAGTCATAAGCTTAACCATGAGTTAACAGTAGCACTATTTGCAGACCCTGCTAACTATGAGATGGTCTCTCTTACTACTAATCAAAGTGTGGAGTTTGCAAAAAGTTTTGCTTAGTACTTACAAAATTCTTATTATCTCCATCTCCTCACCTCTACTTATAGGTGTCTATAGAGATGGAGTACTTATTGAAACTATTGAAAAGAGTGAAAAAATCTCTGAAACTCTTCTAAAAGTATTAACTGAACTTTATAAGAAATATAAATATAAACGGGTCATATACACCTCTGGACCTGGCTCTTATATGGCAATAAAATTGACCTATATTACTTTGCGTTCATTAGAGATTTTAAAAGAGATAACTTTTGAGGCATGTGAAGCATTTGAGTTAAATGGAAACAATCCTATTAAAGCGATGGGAAAACTTTACTTTATCAAGGAAAAAGAGACTATAATAACGAAAAAATTTGATGAGGTGTTAGAGCAACGGTTTGCATTACCTTCCATGTTGAGTGAAGTGACTATTTTAGAAAATAATAGACCGTTGTATATTCTTCCTGCCGTATAAACATTATAAATGTTTTGACATCAGCAAAGGAAGTACTTTGTTTGTATCTGTACCAGCAACATCAGCCAATCTTGGACCAGGGTTTGACACTCTTGGACTCTCTATTAATTTTCGCAATGAAGTAACCATTAAACCTTCACGTTTTTTCTCTGTCTCTACTCGTGGAGAGGGTGCAGAGAATCCTCATATTCGTAAAAATATACTCTTTATGAACATTTTTAATAAGCAGTTTGAGAAGATTAAAGGGAGAAAAGAGAATTTTCGTTTTGAGTTTACCAATCGTATTCCTATCTCTCGTGGTTTAGGCTCTTCATCAGCTGTTATTACAGCAGCACTTACAGCCTCTTATGTGGCATCTGGTGAGCGTTATAACAAACGTAAACTTTTAAATTTAGCACTAGAGTATGAGCCTCACCCAGACAATATTACTCCAGCTGTTATGGGTGGATTTAATGTCGCATGTGTAGAGGATAAAAAAGTATATTCTAAAAAACGAAAAGTTCCAGAGTATTTAAGAGCTGTTTTAGTAATTCCCAATAAAACCATATCAACAGCTAAATCACGTAATGTTTTACCAGATTTGTATCGGACAGAAGAGATGGTCTATTCGCTCTCACGCTCCTCTTTTATGACTGCTCTCTTTATGACAGAGTCATGGGACTTACTAAAAATTGCCTCTAAAGATATGATTCACCAAACACGCCGTATGAAGCAGTTACCAGAGCTTTTTGAGGTACAAAAAACAGCACTTTCAAATGGTGCATTGATGAGTACACTCTCTGGTTCAGGGTCAACTTTTTTTACACTCTGTTATGCAGATGATGCAGCAAAAATTCATAAGGTATTGGCAAATAAATTTCCTAAATATAGAGTATTTACAAAGAGTTTAGACAATTATGGTGTCACTTCAAAGAGCTAAATAGCTCTTTAGAAAAAGAATATCGGACTTGGTCAGCTGATTAATAATAAAAGATGGGTATAATTATGCGAAAAAATGAACCAGTACGCATGTGTATAACATGTAGAGAACGAGAGCCTCAACAAAGACTACTTCGACTACAAGAGAAAAACAGTAACATTTTTCCTTATTCAGGACAGGGTCGGAGTTTTTATATTTGTAACAGTTGTCGTGAAAACGAAAAAAAAGTAAAAGGTTTAATTAAACGTTTTCGACTCTCTAGTGAAGATAGTGAACAGTTTGTTAAGTATTTAAAGGAGTTAGATAAGAATGGATAGAGTTAAAATCCAAGAGATTGCAGTTGAAGCAGGTGCATCAAATGCAGTACTTATTGAGAAAGCTAAAGAGTTGGGTTATGATGTTAAAGCAGCCAATAGTACAGTAACCATAGAGGAAGCTGGTCTATTAGTAGAGTATGTTATCAATGGTGTTAAGCCAAAGGTTGCTAAACCAAAGCCAAAAGTAGTTAAAAAAGCTGATATTGTTAAAAAAGAAGAGGTAGTTGA
>JALSQJ010000084.1 GCA_026985495.1 Campylobacteraceae bacterium | reverse complement strand
TATTACTAAAAAGAGTTCCTATAAAGATATAGCATTAAAAACCATTGAGTATATGATGAGCCAACAAAAGGCTTCTAAACTTTTTGCTATAGAAGAGGAGATAACAACAGTTACAACTAATGCTATCATGATACGAACACTTATAAAAGCATCAACCATAGATAAAAAATATTTAACCTATGCTATAGAGACATTAGAGGCTACACTCTCTAATTTCTATATAGATGGAGTGCTCTATCATACTCTATCTAAAGATAAAAAAGAAAAAATAAAAGCATTTTTAGAAGACTACACACAACTAGGAGAGACACTTATTGAGGTCTATCAATATACTTTAGATGAATCTTTTTTAATTATGGCAACTCAATTTACAAACTTAATTATTGAACACTACTATCAACAAGCAAACTGGTTTTTTAGTACCAATGAGTTTAAAATTAAAGAGACCATTCATGACTATGAGACTCCATCATCAGTTGCCTCAGCCCTATCTCTACTTCTTAGTATCTCATCACTAGTAGATATAAACTATAAAAAATTTGTCTTTAAAACTCTGGAGCTTCACTCCTACAACCTTATGAGACAACCACTATCTTCACCTAAATTATCACAAATATTGTTACGCTACTTAAAAGATGATATTATCATTAAGGCAAATAGTAACTTATTGGAAAAAGAGATAGACAAAAGGGAGACAATTTGCTATCCTTATATACTTTTTAAAAACAGTACAGAAGAGCATTTTCAGCTATGTAATTCAAATAGTTGTTTTGCTAAAGAGAATAGTTTTGAAGAAGTAAAATCATATATAGAAAGCAATTTATGAACTATGTAAAACTTTTAATTGGAACAATACTTTTACTCTTTACAGCTTGTATTTCAGATAAAAATCTAAGTAAAAGTAAAAATGATGATAACAAATCTGAAGTATCCTACGCCTATTTGGGCAGACTAACAGCTAAACAAGAGGTTGTAAAGAGTGAAGTTATTAACTACCTTAACCTTTTAAAAGAATTTGATATAGATGCAATTATGGAAAAGACTTACCCTCTACTTTTTACTGTAATTAATAAGACACACTTTAAACAATATATATCTGCAATGTTTAATTCAAAAGATATTTTAGTTGAAAAATATGATACCAATATTACAAAAATTGGAAAAGTAACTACCTTTTCAAATGGTACAGAGTATGCAAAAATCTCTTACACTTCAAAAGCTACCATACTATTCTTAAATGATAAACTTTATAATGATGAGACAAGTATTAACTTTTTATATGATGCTTTAATTCATAAGTATGGTAAAGAGAATGTTGAGATTGATGTCAAAAAAAGAAGATTGACTATACAAAAAGATGAAAAATTACTTATTTTAAAAGAGAGAGATGGTGATTGGAAATTTTTAGGAAACAATAGAGAGTATATTCGTCTATATCCCACTATTCTACCTAAAGAGATATACTATTCTTTGAATAATTAAACTAATATTAATTATAAAATAATAACATATAATGTAAAAACGAACAAAGGCTTAAAATGAAAAAATACACTCTTCTACTCTTAACTATCTATACTTTTATAGGTTGTACACAAATTGTTACTGCACCAATTAAAGTTGTTGGAGCTGTTGCAGGAGCAACTATAGATGTAGGTGCAGCAGGTGTTAGAGCTGTAACTGGTTCAGATGATAAAGATGACTAAATAACCAACTACTGTGTTAATAGCGAAACCTTACTAAACCCACTCTGCTTTACCACTTTTAAGAGATAGACAACATGCTCATATGCTATCTCTTTATCTGCATTAATATAAACTACCTGCTTTTTATCTATATCTCCTGTTTTTAATCTAAAAGCATCAGGAAAAGAGTCTAATGTAAAAGTATCATCTTTATAATGTATTGTTAAATCTTTAGTAATTCTAATTGTTAAAGCTTTTGTGTTAGAGAGAGCATCTTTTTGTGAACCATCTGGTAGATTAATCTTCTCTTCATACTGCATAACAGGTATGGTAATCATAAATATTGCCATTAATACTAACATTACATCAATAAGAGGAGTAATATTTAAATCGGGTGCTTCATCCCACTCATACATAACCTATGCCTTTTGAGAAAGAATTAAGTCAGATTGACTCTCAAGAAGTATATTTAACTCATATGCTTTTCGTTTTAAAATAAGATGAAAAGAGTAAGCAAATGTGGCAACAGCAATACCTGCAGCTGTTGCTACCAATGCTTCTGAAATAGCAGGAGCAACAATGGAGATAGAAGTTCCACTCTGTTTACCCAGTTTAGCAAATGTCTCTAAAATTGCAACAACCGTACCAAATAGACCAATAAAAGGAGAGGTAGATGCAATAATTGAGAGTGCTGTTAATCCTCCTGTTGCCGATTTGACAGCTGTATTTTTAGCTACAGAGAAAATAGCTTGATTAGGAACTAAAACTTTTGCTAGAAATGGATAAAGTAGAGAACTCTTCTCAACAGTTTTAGAGCGTCCCATATATAATTTTTTCAATGAAATATTTTCTGTATCAATTTTACTTTTTAAAGTAAAATAACGATAAATAAAAATCCATAATACCAAAAATAGATAAATCGAAAGTAGCACTAATACAAAAATTGTAATAGCCGAACTTTTGTCTAAATAAGCAAAGAGGCTGTTAAAAAGTCCCATATATATTTCCTTTTTTATAATTAAGAAAATATTATCATATTTGAATAAAATTTTAGATTATTATTTGTAAGATTTTAAATAAGTAGATGTAGTTGTGAGACAAAGCTCACAAACTACATAGATTAGAGTTATTTAATACTCTCTACTTTACTAATTGCAGCTGCAATAGTAGTACTTGAAGATTGAGCTTTTTCAAGAAGCTCTTTTGCCTCAGCTATTGCTTTAGCAAGATTTGTATCATCTCCTGATAGTGCTACAGCACCATCAACCATACAGAGAGTCTTCTCCTCTTCAACTTTAATGTAACCACCATCAATAGCTACAGAGACTACTCTATTATCTTTTCGCTCAATGGTAATGACACCTGCATCAAGAAGAGAAACAACAGCAGCGTGTCCAGCTAAAATACCAAACTCACCTTCGCCACCAGGAACGGTAACCTGTTTTACTTCATCATCAAAAATAACACCATTTGGTGTCACAATTTCAAGTTTCATGAGTTCCATAATTAAACTCCCTCTACTTATTTATTTTTTGCTTGAATTTTCTCATTCTTAGCAATTGCTTCATCTATATTACCTACCATGTAGAAAGCAGCTTCATTCATATGGTCATATTTACCTTCGATAAGACCTTTGAACCCTGCAAGAGTATCAGCAAGTTCAACATAAACACCAGGACTTCCAGTAAATACTTCAGCAACGTGGAATGGTTGAGACAAGTATTTCTCAATCTTTCTTGCTCTCTCAACTGTGTTTTTATCCTCTTCACTAAGCTCGTCCATACCAAGAATTGCAATAATATCTTGAAGGTCTTTATACTTTTGAAGAATAGACTGAACACCACGTGCAATGTTGTAATGCTCTTCACCCAGAATTTGTGGGTCAAGCATTCTTGAAGTTGAATCAAGTGGGTCAACAGCAGGGTAGATACCTTTTTCAGCAATAGAACGGTTAAGTACTGTTGTTGCATCTAAGTGAGCAAATACAGATGCTGGAGCAGGGTCTGTCAA
>JALSQJ010000083.1 GCA_026985495.1 Campylobacteraceae bacterium | reverse complement strand
CAAGAGTAAGCTTAAGTACCCTAAAAGAGGTTATTAGACTCAATGACCTTACTACAGTTGAACAGATTACAGACTATACCAAAGCAGGAGCATTTTGTAAATCATGTATTCGCCCTGGTGGACATGAAGAGAAAGATATCTATCTTGTTGATCTACTTCATGAGTATAACCAAGAGAAACTACTTGCAGGTTCAACACTTGGAGGAGCAGAATCAACACTAGAGTTTACTAAAATGTCTATTGTTCAAAAATTAAAAGCTGTTGAAAAAATTATTGATGATAATATTCGACAGATGCTTATTATGGACGGTGGAGATATGGAGGTTCTTGATATTAAAGAGAATGGTGAAAATCATGATATATATATTCGATATTTAGGTGCATGTAATGGTTGTGCAAGTGCTGATACTGGTACACTTTTTGCCATTGAAAATATTCTTAAAGAGAAGCTTGACCAAAATATTCGTGTTTTACCTATCTAATTTTTAAATTTTATTTTAGAGTGCTATAATCAAAAAAGATTGATTAAAAAGGCTCTAAAATGAAAACTATACTCTCACTACTAATCTTTTTTGCTATAGTGGCATGTTCTAAAACAACTCCTATTCCTAAAAAAGATAGATATCCATCACTCTATGCTGACAAAAAATACCTAGAAACCATTGATTTTAAAGGAAAAGAGATAGTCTCTGTCTATAAGAATAATCAATTTTACTACATTAGAACTGATGGCAAAATGATGCCAACATTAACCTTTGATAATGGAGCTGATTCCTTCTCAGATGGATTAGCACGAACCAAAATTAATGGAAAAATTGGTTTCTTTAACCGAAATTTAGAGATTGTACTTAAACCTATTTATGATTTTGCATTTCCCTTTCATAATGGTGTTGCTGAAATTTGTACAGGATGTAAAGAAAAAAGAGATGGTGACCATACAATGCTAGATGGTGGAGAGTGGAAAAAGATAGATAGAGATGGATTGGTGATAGAGTAATGAAAAAATACTACCCCTACGGAAACATTGTCGGACAAACTCCCTATTAACTTTTAGATATTGTTATTTTCTGATTAATTTTAATAAATATTTTAAAATGTTAAATATTAATTAAGTTTAACAGTGTTATACTTTTTTTAACAGAAAAACATAGAAGGAAATATCATGACACATTTTAAAACTTTTTTACTAATTGCAACTTCTCTTCTCTTTGTAGCTTGTGGTGGAGCAAGTGAAACTGCACCTACATCATCAAGAGTAACAACTACTAAAGCGTATGAAAATGTTCAGAAAACTTCTCAAAATCAGATTCTTGTAGCCATCAACAAAGCAAGAGCTGTTGCAAGAGATTGTCATGATGGTTTAGGATTGGTAGCTGCTGCACCTGCTCTCACATGGAACAACGAACTATATGCTTCAGCACTTGAACACTCAACTGACTTAGCAACCAGTAACACCTTCTCTCATTATGGTTCAGGAACAGCTTCAGATGTGACAGGTTCAAACAATGGGAACAGCTCTTACTTTATTGATAGAATTGAGGCAAATGGGTACAACAACTATACTATCATTGGAGAAAACATTGCAGGTGGTCAAGAGAGTATTGAAGCTGCTATAACTGCATGGTTAGCTTCTCCTGCTCACTGTACTAATATTATGAATCCTGAATTTACCGAGATTGGTGTAGCTGTTGCAACCAATGCAAATTCTGATTACGGAATCTATTGGACACAAAGTTTTGGGTCAAAAAAATAACAATTTAAAACTTTTTAAAATATTTTTTTACAATATAACTTAACTACTCATATTAAAAAGATATAGACTCTTCAGTAAAAAATATTAAAGTTATTAAAGTTAAGGAAAATGATGAAGAGTATCTCAACAGTTCTACTTCTGTCTCTTTAAGAGGTGGGAGATGAAAATAGTATAAAAAGTAAAACTGTCTAGAGAGTCACTCGGGAAACTATTGAGGAGAATAGTATGACTCTCATGGCAACATTTTAACAACAGAAAGTGTTTTAATCGTGAAAAATTAAAAATTTTATTTTTATACAGTTAATGAAAATACTTAAATTTAATTTTAAATTTAAAAATGTTAAAATAGATTAATATATATGTTTTTATATTGAATTTTATTCAATAGAGCTTAAGGAGATATTATGTACTACAATTCCAATAAAAAAAACAATGACTATTACAACTCATATAGACAAGAGATAAAAGAGTTAGAAGCATACAATAGAGAAGAGAAGATAGAAAAAATTATCAAATTTATTCTATTTTTATTAGGAGTAATACTCTTTTTATTAGCAAGTTTCTATATATACAGATATTTCTATCCAACAAACTCTACTGCACCAACAACCTATATAGGTAAAAAAACTGAAAAACAAGAGACACCTCCTAAAATAGTAATTTCAGAGAGTGAGCTACCTATCAGTCCTCAACTAGTTGAACTATCAGAAGTTACAACTCAAAATATTACACAAGAGACCAATACTATTTCACCAAAAGATATTGCGTTAATTGTACAAATCATCATGTCTCAATTAAATAATAGAGAAGAGCTACCACTAGAAGAGCAACTTAAAAATGTAGAGAGAAAAAAATTTGTAACTAAAAATATAAAAGAGAGTAATCACTATAATAAAGTTATTTTACCAAATGATGAGAACAATATAGATGCCTCTGAAATTCAAAACCCTAAGTTAGTAGAACTTACTAAAAATATAAACAATTTACTTAACGATCAAGGTAGTAAGGTGGAATCCAACTATAAACAAGCTATCTCTAAAGAGATTGTCTATCGCACTAATGAGATGAGAGTTATTATTGTTAAACCAGGAGATACACTTTCTCGTATTGCTAAAAGAGCCTATGACGACTATGATGCTTATCCTAAAATTTTTTCTGCAAATCCAGAAATTATTAAAAATCCTGATCAAATTTTTGCAGGTCAAAGATTGCGTATTCCTTCTTAATTTTTTCAGTAAAAAGCTTTTAAGATTAAGTACATTATGTTATATTCAACGTTCAAAATTTAAAATCTTTTACAAAAAGGATACTCTATGGATTATATGTTTGAATCTGGATTTTTAGGTACAAGAGCACCATTTTTTATGGACTTTGTTATGATAATTGTTGCATTTTTGCCTCTACTGGCTCTACTTGCTATCTCTTTAGCAAAAGTTAAAAAATATAAACTTCATGCACTTAGCCAAACTACTATTTTTGTTATCTCTGTTATTGTTGTAGGATATTTTGAATATGGTGTTCGTGCAGGAGGTGGATTTGATGCTTTTATGGAGGGAAGCCATACCTCCCACAACTATGCTCTTTATGTTCTTCTTTTTCATATTGCCATTGCTACAATCTCTATTATTATTTGGGTTAAAACAATCTGGTCTGCACGAAAAGCTATTAAAAATGGTACACTACCAGGAAGTTCATCTCTTGCCCATAAAAAGGCTGGACAGCTCACTTTTATTACTATTTTTATGACATCTTTTACAGGTACTTGGGTCTATATTTTACTATTTGTTTATTAATGGAACCGTTTACGAAAATAGAGGTCAATACTTTGTGAGGGGATTGTCTTTTGATGATGCCCAACTTTAATATTTATATTTTTATTGACTTCATACTCCAAGATAAATGAATTTCCCTCTTTTGATGTCTCAATAATTCCCATCGTCTTATC
>JALSQJ010000082.1 GCA_026985495.1 Campylobacteraceae bacterium | reverse complement strand
TGTTTTTACTACTTTTCCATCTTTGAGTACATGAATGTAGTCTGGCTTAATGTAGTCTAAGATTCTACTATAGTGAGTAATGACTAAAAAGGTTCGTTTTCCATCTTTCATTTTGTTAATACCATCTGAGACAGCTCTAAGTGCATCAATGTCAAGACCAGAGTCAATCTCATCTAATATAATAACTTCAGGCTCTAACATAATCATCTGTAAAATCTCATTACGCTTCTTCTCTCCACCTGAAAATCCTTCATTTAGTGAACGGCTAATCATATCTGGCTTCATTCCCAACTCTTCAAGGTGGCTTTTCATTAAGCGTAAAAATTTAGCTGAATTTAGCTCCTCTTTGCCCTCATGTTTTCGCTTAGCATTGACAGCTGTTCTTAAAAAGTATGCATTATTGACTCCTGGAATCTCAACAGGGTGTTGAAAGCTTAAAAAGATACCCTCTAAGGCTCTCTCTTCTGCGTCCATCTCTTTAATACTTTTACCTTTGTAGAGTATATCCCCATCTGTAACTTCTACATCGTAGTGACCTACAAGTGCTTTAGAGAGGGTCGATTTTCCTGCTCCATTTGGTCCCATAATAGCATGAACTTTTCCTGCTTCTAACTCTAGGTTTAACCCTTTTAGTATCTCTTTATCACCAATATTTGCTTTTAAATTCTCTATTTTTATTGTTGTTTTACTCATTATCCAACGCTCCCTTCTAGTGTTAATTCTAATAGTGCTTTAGCCTCTACAGCATACTCCATTGGGAGTTGACTAAAGACCTGTTTACAGAAACCATGAACAATCATACTCACAGCATCCTCTTCATTTATACCTCTTTGTCGTAAGTAGAAGAGTTGTTCATCGCTAATCTTTGAGGTAGTTGCCTCATGCTCTATCTGCCCTTTGGTATCTTTTGATTCCAAATATGGGAAGGTGTGAGCTCCACACTCTGAACCAATAAGCAAAGAGTCACACTCAGAGTAGTTTCTTGAACCCTCTGCCGATGATTGAATTTTAACCAATCCACGGTAGGTATTTTGCCCCTTCATTGCAGAGATACCTTTGGAGATAATAGTAGATGAGCTATTTTTACCAATATGTATCATCTTTGTACCTGTATCGGCTTGTTGTGCTAAAGTGGTAACAGCTACTGAGTAGAACTCTCCTACCGAGTTGTCACCCTTTAAGATACAACTTGGGTATTTCCATGTAATAGCTGAACCTGTCTCTACTTGTGTCCAAGATACTTTAGAGTTTTCACCCTCACAGATGGCTCTTTTTGTAACAAAGTTATAAATTCCACCCTTTCCATTCTCATCTCCTGGAAACCAGTTTTGAATGGTAGAGTATTTGATTTCAGCATCTTTTAATATAACTAGCTCAACTACTGCAGCGTGAAGTTGATTTTCGTCACGAGTAGGTGCTGAACACCCCTCATTGTAGCTTACATACGACCCCTCATCAGCAATAATAAGGGTACGCTCAAACTGCCCTGTATTGATAGCATTAATCCTAAAGTAGGTACTAAGCTCCATTGGACAGCGTACCCCTTTTGGAATGTAAACAAACGTTCCATCGGTAAAGACAGCTGAATTTAGTGTTGCAAAGTAGTTGTCATTCATGGGTACAACCGAGAACATATATTTTTTAACCAAATCAGGATAGTCGCGAATAGCATCAGAGATAGAGCAGAAGATAACTCCATGCTTTTTAAGCTCTTCAGAGTAGGTGGTAGTAACAGAGACAGAATCTACAACTGCATCAACAGCTACCTTAACCCCTGCTAGTTGCTTCTGCTCTTCAAGAGATATACCCAACTTCTCATAGGCTTCTAAAATTTTTGGGTCAACTTCATCTAAACTATCAATCCCCTCTTTAGGTGCTGAAAAGTAGGATATAGCTTGGTAGTCTATTGGTTCGTATTTAAGTTTACCCCAGTGTGGCTCACTCATAGTTCTCCACTTTTTTAGAGCTTTTAGTCTAAGTTCCAACATCCACTCTGGTTCCTTTTTCTTCTTTGAGATGAACGCAATGGTACTCTCATCTAATCCAGGTGGAACAGTTTCGGTCTCTATATCTATCTCAAAGCCAAGTGCATAGTCACCAGAGATGGCTTTGTCTAACCCTTCATTTGCCATAAAAATCCTTTATTTTTAAAATCGGATAAAATTTGTCTCAATTAACTTATATCACAAAATAGATTATAGGTCAAGGTAATATGGAATTTTTTTAATATATTAGTGGGATTTTAGAGAGATTAAGATTAAGCTACCTAAAAAAGTAGATAGCTTAATATGTAGAGTACTATTCGTCTTCTGCTGCTGTTGAACCTTTAATAATCATCTGTTCCATAGCCTCTTTAACTGTTTCAGCATACTCAAGAAGTTTTGGTGGAAGTTCATGTCCTCCATGAATCATAAGGTCAAGACCCATTGTATATAACCAAACATCACCGTTATTGTCTTCTACAATACCAACTCTACAAGGCATAAATCCTACAAATTCACCAGAGTGATTTAAGAAAATGTCTGCAATACTTGGTGAACAGTAGTGACGAATTTGTGTATATTTCCCACCATCTTTCATAAATTTACCATCTCTAGGCATAATTTTTGAATCAACTTTTGCAAGTCCATGCTCATCAGCTATTTCGTCCATAACTTCAATAGCAGCTTCAATAGCTTCTGCTTTAGTAGAGTCTTCTGGAATTATTAACTTTCGTTTAATTACCATACCTTTAGCAGGGTCACCAGTTGTAAGTACCTTATCTGCCATATCCATGTAAAGACCTAATGCTTTACCGTCCATTTTTGTCAAACTTCCACCATACTTAATACCTACAATTAATAGTCCAACGACAACTAAGGCACCAATAATGGTGAAGAGAGCTTTTAATAACTTCATTTTATTCCTTTGAATAGTGATTTCAGCTTATATTATAAACTAGAAAAGTAAAATTGAGATTAAAAGAAGTTATTGATTACTATTTCTTTTTAAAATAGTAATAAGAGGTAGCACATTTAAATGGCTCTTATAACTTTTTTTAGATAGACTACAACACTCATTTCTTCCACAAATGGGTGTTACACTTAAGGAAGAGAAAAAAAGGAAACAGATGAACAGTGCTAAAGTAATTTCTGGTGTTATAGCTTTTATTATTTATGTGAGTATTATCTTTTTAATACTGTTCTTTTATAACATTCATAAAACAAAAGCTAAAAATTATGTAGAGAAAAATTCAGATAGAGTTACTGTTACATTAGTAAATAGTGACAAAACAGTTTTTAATAGAAAAGATAAAGTAACTATACCTAAAAAGGTTGTTCCTAAAAAAGTAGTACGAGCACCAAAACCTATTCCTAAACCAAAAAAGGTTCTACCAAAGAAAAAAGTACCCAAAAAAGTTGTTCCCAAAAAGGTTGTTCCTAAAAAAGTAGTACGAGCACCAAAACCTATTCCTAAACCTAAAAAGGTTCTACCAAAGAAAAAAATACCCAAAAAGAGTGCAAAAGATCTATTCTCATCAATCAAAACAGATAGACCTGTTAAGAAGCATTCAAAGCAACCTGTTAAACAACCAGTGAAGCGACAAAGTTCTATTAAACATAACTCTTCAATTACCGATAGGATTAAAGCAACACATCAAAGTGGAAGAGTCTCAAATGCCAATCGTGAGAAAGGTGTAAAGAATGCTTATATTGCTA
>JALSQJ010000081.1 GCA_026985495.1 Campylobacteraceae bacterium | reverse complement strand
GCTGAACTCTATAGAGAAGAGAATGATGATAGGTTAAAACTTCTTTTAAGTCTGCTTGAACCATTTATGATGCTTTTTATTGGAGGCGTTGTTGGTGTTATTGTTAGTGCTATGCTTTTACCGATTTTCTCCATGAACTTAGGTGCTTCATAATCTTCTTTAGTTACAATCTTGTTTAGGTACTTATAGGAGAAAAATATGGCAAAAAAACAACGTTTTAGGGATGTAAAGAAAAGTAGAGATAGAAAATTTGATACTTTTTCAAAAAATGATAAATCTATAATACCTTTTGCAACCAATTTGATGAAAGCAAAAGCGTTTTTGACGGATATATTTATGCTCTTTATGCCTATTATGTATATTGTAATATATTTGGTTATGGATGGAAGAGAGGGGGCATCTCATGAAAAATTACTTGCTTGGATTTATGTAATGGTACCTTTTTTATTGATTTTAACCTTTTTTATGTTTAAAGATGAAGGAAGAACACCAGGTGCAAGGTCACAAGGATTAAAGGTTGTAGAGTTTCATACTTTAAATAAACCCTCTCTCTTCTCTATTGTTTTTAGAAATTTCTCTCTTCTATTTACACTTTTTATTCCTATCTTTTGGTTAGTACCGTTATTTAGAAAAGATAGTCGAACACTACATGATTTATTGAGTGCTACATGTGTAATTGTTGACCCTAATCCACCTAAAAACTTAAAATCTGACTAATGCATATTGTTCTCTCTCTCTTCTACTTCTCTTATTTTGCATTGGTTGGTGTCTATATTATGTTTCTGCCCAATGCTCTTGTTGGATTAGAATATAGTAAATCTGAGATTGGTATTATCTATACTGCTGCACCCTTTATGCGTTTTTTACTCCCTTTTGTCTTTAAACACTATATTGAATTAACTCATAAGGTCTATACTTTCGCACTGCTTTTTACATTTGTAGGTGCAACTCTATTTATTTTTAGTGTGAATAATTTCTATTTGCATTTTATTGTAAATTTAATATTTGGAGGAGCTATGGGTGTTGTTTTACCTTTTGTTGAGACTATCTCTCTTCAGCGTCTCTCAAAAAGTCTCTATGGGAAAATACGTCTTTGGGGTTCGGTTGGGTTTATTGTCATTGCGTTGTGGTTAGGTGAGGTTAATGCTTCACCTTTAGAGACTATCTATTATCTATCTGCAATGGCTCTTTTTACATTTTTGTTTGGATATTTTGTTCTACAATTTGATAGTAATGAAAAATCAGAAAGTGGAGTTGATGATAAAAGCTTCTCTTTAAAAAAATATTGGGCATTTTGGAGTAGTATCTTTTTAATGCAGGTTGCTTTTGGTGGTTTCTATACTTTTTTTACTATCTATCAAGAGGAGCAGGGGGTTACTACTCAAATTATCTCTTTTCTATGGAGTTTTGGTGTCATTTGTGAAATTGTTATGCTCTATTTTCAAGGTAGATTACTAGAGGGAAATCTTTTGACCATACTAAAGGTTGCAACGCTTATTACAGCCTTTAGATGGCTTCTTCTATACCTTTACCCTACTTCACTCTTTTTAACCTTTTTAGGTCAATCTCTACACGCTATTAGCTTTGCTCTCTATCATACAGCTGCAATTACCTATGTATTTACACTCTATAGACAAAAACAGTTGGCTCAACAGTTCTTTTTGGGTATCTCATTTGGATTAGGGGGAGGAGTTGGTGCATTTATCTCTGGGTATCTCTATGGGGAGTATCTATTTTTAATTGAGTCGATTATTACACTTTTTGCTTTTATAATGCTCTTAGTTCACGATAAGCGTAAGAGTCAATCATTAAGTATAGATTAACTCTGTTGTTGCAACTCTTTAGCTTGTGCTACCCAATCTTCTCGCTCTATTCGACCAGGGAAAGCAATAGAGTTGTTTAGTTTAAGAATCTCATCTTTAGATAGATTAGCAATCTGTTTAAAATTGTAGATACCCTTTTCATTTAGTGTAGCCTCTAGCACTTTACCTATACCTCTTATGAGTTGGAGATTATCTTTTTGGGGATTAATATTATCAATATGAAGTTCATGAGAGCTTTCAACTTTAGGAGAACAGTCACTACTATTCCCACTAATATAGCTAATAGTAGCTATTACTAATAAAAACCCTATAACGTAGATTATAGTCTCGACCATCTTACTCTCCTTGTTTTTAAGTATAACTTAATCTATTATATAGTAATAATAATAAAGTTTACTTAAAATAAGTTCTCTTCTATACCATAAAAATAACAGGCTTAATGATTGGATAACGCTTTTTTGTTCTAACTACAAACTTACGCACAACTGAAGAGATATTATCTCCTATTACTTTAACACTTGTTACTTGTTTCTCTTCTGCTGAGACCAAGAATGTCTCAATAAGATTTTCAATCTCATTTCCAAATCGTTTCTCCTCTTTAGCAGGTACAATCCCTGCTGAACTAACAACAGGTTTACCAATAAGTTTTTTAGTTGACTTATTAATCTGTAAGGCAATATTGACAATTCCATCTTGTGAAAGTTTTTGTCTATCTTCAACAACATCTGCTTTAATCTCTCTATTGTTTTGGTTGTCAATATAGCTTTTACCTGTCTTAACTGTTTTTACCTTTTTAAGATATTTGGTAGTAATCTCAATCTGTTCACCATCACTCATTAGTAAAATATTTCTAGGATTAACTCCACACTCAATAGCTGTTTTAGCGTGCTTGTTAATATGGTTGTATTCACCATGAACAGGCAAGAAGAACTTTGGTTGAACCAATCGTAAAATCAGTTGTTGTTCCCCTTTTGAAGCGTGTCCAGAGACGTGAATATTTTCAATATCTTTGTAGTGTACGGTTACTCCTGCTTTAACCAATTTGTTCATAAGTGATGAGACTGAACTCTCATTCCCTGGAATGGCATGAGCAGAGATAATAACCGTATCACTTGGTTTAAGTTTAATATGTCGGTGTTCATTTGCTGCCATTCGTGAAAGAGCAGCCATTGCTTCTCCTTGTGAACCTGTCGTAACAACCAACACTTTCTCCTCTGGATACTTAGGGACTTCATGTGCTTCAATAAAGTGTTTATCACTTAAATCAACGTAACCTAATCTTCTAGTTGTTTCAATATTTCGCTCCATTGAACGCCCAATTACACACACTTTTCGCCCAGATGCAATCCCTCTCTCCATCGCTTGATAGACACGGTGGGTATTTGAAGAGAATGTGGACATAATTACACGCCCTTTTGCATTGTCAAAGAGTGAATCAAATGCTTTTCCTACAACAGCTTCAGATTTTGTGTAGCCAGGGTTATGAGAGTTGGTACTGTCCGAGAAGAGACAAAGTACACCTTTTGCTCCATAGTGTGCAAAACGTTGTAAATCCATAGTTTGGTTATCAATTGGTGTGTGGTCAATTTTAAAGTCAGCCGTATGAATAAATGTTCCTACTTTAGACTCAATTGCCAATGAACATGCATCAATAATAGAGTGGGTATTGTGCATCCACTCAATTTTAAAGCTACCAATGTCGTACTGTTTTCGTTTAGTCACATAGTTAAAGAGTTTTACATTTTCCATTAAGCCATGCTCTTGAAATTTGTTCTCAATCATTGCCAGTGCCAATGGTGTTCCCCAAATTGGGAATTGAAGCTCTTTAAACAGATAAGGCACAGCCCCAATGTGGTCTTCGTGTGCATGGGTAATAATAA
>JALSQJ010000080.1 GCA_026985495.1 Campylobacteraceae bacterium | reverse complement strand
GATATTCTGACCTCATTTTACACCGACTCATTAAATCTCAACTCAAAGAGGACAAAGAGCAAAATGAGTATCTACTAAGAAACATAGAGCCACTTTGTCAAAGGGTTTCAGAGTTAGAGCGTGAATCGACCAAAGCCGAATGGGATTTTAGAGACCGTAAGTTAGCACGTTGGGCAGAAAAACATATTGGACAAGAGTTTAAAGCCCATGTCGTAGAAGTAGGTGAAAATGCCAAAGCCGTACTAGAGTGTGACATTGAAGGGGTAACAGTAAATTTACGAGGTGACAATGTCATGTTATTTGACAAAATCATTTTAAACATAGAGAGTGTCTCTTTGGCTATGGCAAAAATCCAAGGGGAGTTTGTCGCCAAGCGTGAGAAAGAGATGATGGAGTTATAGCTCCATCATCTTCTCAACCATCTCCTCTACATCAATAAAATCTGCTGATTTATACATTAAGTGAATATGTGCGTTTAAATCTTCTGAAAATATCTCACTCTCTTCATCTATAAAGATAAGTGTTTGCACTCTATTTTCATAAATTTTGTCCATAAAAGCACTCTCTAAACTATCATTTTTACTTCGGTCAAATACCACTGCTTTGTAACTATTTTTCGTTAACATTTCACTAAACTCTACTCTATTTTTTGCAACATCAACCAAATAGTTTTTATTGCGTAATATATTTGACATAATCTTTCTCTCTGTAGGGTTATGTCTATATAGCAGTATCTTCTCACTATTAAAACTTAACGATTCATTTGAGTTACTCGTTTTTGTGGAGTAGAACTGCTTTATCACACCTATAAATTTATGTACATTTATTGGTTTTGCTATATACTCATCCATTCCTACTCTAAGATACTTCTCTCGGTCACCCTTTAGTGCATTGGTGGTTACAGCTACAATAGGCGTATGCTCTAACTGATTCTTCTCTTCATACTCCAAAATCTTTTTAGTTGCAACAACCCCATTCATAATAGGCATCTGAATATCCATAAAGATAATATCATAATTACTATTTTTAACCATCTCAACAGCAATCTCTCCATTCTCAGCCGTATCTGATTTTATCCCTAAATTTTTGATAGTATGCACAATCATCTTTTGATTAATTTTGTTATCTTCTACAACAAGTGCTTTTAAATCAAATAGCGTCTCTTCTGGAGTAGCTGAAGAGAGTAACTCACTATTTCGTAAGAGAGTTTTTATTGGAATTTGAATTTTAGAAAAGGTTACTGGTTCATAGATAATTTTAAAAAATGAAGGAGCAATATCTAATATTTTAAATCTATTTTCCAATTTTGTCACAAGTACAATAGGAAGCTCATCTATATATTGTGCAACAATACGTTGAAGCTCCTCTTTATCAATACTATTATAATGCAGATAGAGCAGATCAAATCTCTTCATATCTGCCTCTTTGCACTCAACATAGTTTTTAAATATCTCAAGTTGAAGACCTTTTACTTTAGAGAGATAAGAGCTTAAATAGTGATTTGATTTCTGCTCTTGAACTTCTATAGGGGCATAAAGTGCTACATTTACCCCTTTAATCTTCTCATTGGTTACAATATCTTTTTTAGCTAAATTGAGTATAAATGATACTGTAGTTCCCTTTGACTTTACACTCTGTAGTTTTAACTCTCCACCCAACATCTCAACCCAAGATTGTGAAATGCTCAACCCTAAACCTGCACCACCATACTCACGTGTATTGGAGTTGTCTGCTTGAGTAAATGAATGAAATACTCGACTCTGCTCCTCTTCACTCATTCCTATACCTGTATCGGTTACTTCAAATTTAACCGATACAACACCTTTTTTCAATGCCTCCCTTTTAATTGAGACGACCACCTCTCCATCTTTTTTAGTAAACTTAATAGAGTTAGAGATAAGATTCATGAGTACCTGTTTAATCTTCTCAGCATCACTCTTGACCGTCATAGTAGTAAAGAGTGGGTCAATCCAAAAGAGAAAATCAATCTCTTTTTTAGATGCCTCTAACGCATAAAGATTTGTAAGGTTTTCAAACTCATCAAAAATATTAAACTCACTCTCTTCAAGCTCAATTCTTGAGCTCTCAATTTTTGAAATATCTAAAATATTATTGACCACCCCTAATAGATCTTCACTACTCTTTGTAATAGTCTCAACAAAATCTTGCTGTTCACCATCAAGTTTGGTTGAGGCTAAGATTTTAGTAAAACCTGTTATCCCATTAAGAGGAGTACGAATTTCATGTGAAACATTAGACAAAAAGAGTGTTTTTGCTCTATTGGCTTCATCTGCCTCTCTTTTACTCTCCTGTAGTTCATTAATTATATTTGAAATTAGACTATATACCTCGGTATGATTCTTCTCTTTTAACATCTTCTTAAACTCTTCTATTTTTGTAGAGTCTGAAGAGTATTTTATCTCTTCTAATAGATTTTCAAGTCCCTCTTGGTTACTATTGCTCTCCATAAAGAAGTAGTCTCTTTTTAAAATTACAATAAAAAGTGAAATAGATAGAATAGATGAAGAGATAAGCATAATAACTTTATGAGCAAATGCCTGACTACTATGCAGTGCCTCTAACTCTGTATAGTTACTATACGATATATAAAAAATAGATAGTGAAGTCAATACCAACAGAATAAAAACAGATAGAGTAATAATCTCTAAACGTCTCTCGTGCCACATTTTACTCATAGCCTCTCCCCTTGCTTTTAAAATAGTTTTTTAGTCTATCACCTATTACTTTTTTGTAAACTTAAAATTATATTAAATAATAAAATATTTTACCTCTCTGTTACTTACTATGTATAAGTTGTTTATCTACACTATTTTTATGTTAAAAGCTGATATAATTAAATTAAAAAAGGTCTCCAAAGTTATGTACCAACGAGAGTTTGAAAATCTGCTTCGCACCACACCTCCTAGAGCCATGCTTTTTTTTGGAGAGAATGAGTACCAGATAGCCAACTACCTACAACACTACATTAACATCACTAATGCTTCTGACTCCATGTTAAGCCTCTACCATGATGAGTACTCTTTTAGCCAAGCAAAAGCCTATTTATCTCAAACCTCCCTCTTTGGGGGAACAAACCTACTCATTATAAAACGTGAAAAGAAGATACCTAAAAAAGAGTTAGATATTTTAGTCGATTTAGTAGGTAAAAATTCTGCAAACTTCTTACTCTTTCACTACACAGGAACAGCCACTAATGCCAAGAGTATGCAAAACTCTTTTACACCCAAAAAAGGAGCAAATTGGTTACGAATATTTCAACCAAATGTTCGTGAAACTATTGAGCTATTAAAGAGAAAATCACAAAATATTGGGTTAGATATTGACCATTTTGCCCTACAGCACCTTATGCTACTTCTAAACAACAATATCGCTCTTTGTGCCAACGAGTTAAATAAATTGGCTATTTTAGAAGGTAAAGTCACCTCTAAAGATATTGATAGATTGGTCTATTCAACAGCTCCTTTAGCTATAGAGCAACTACTAATTGAGCTATTTGAAAAGAGACCTGTAACGCAAACCATTACAAAACTACTAGATATTGGGGAAGATGAGTTTAGCATTTTACGCTCAACTCAATTTTTTGTAAACCAAATATTTCTTTTTCACGCCTATATGAAACTCAATGGGAACATCGACTCTAAAGCAATTCTTGGTTACAAACTACCAAAACCTATAGAAGATAAAAAAGCAAATTTAGCT
>JALSQJ010000079.1 GCA_026985495.1 Campylobacteraceae bacterium | reverse complement strand
GAGTAATGGTTTTTTACTTTTACAGAACTTTGCAGATAAAGCAGAGTGTGAAGCAATCTTAGATGTAGCCAAAGCCCATCTAAAGCATAAAATAGAGCCTATAGAGACAGAGATTGGTTACGGTCTATATATGGGTCAGACGTTGAATATCCACCAAATTCCTGCTATAATACCTTTAAAAAAAGGAATACCCCATGCCAAGAAAACAAAGAATAGACCTAGCAGGTTATCATCATGTTATTAACAGAGGGGTAAACCATTCAAAAGTATTTATGGAAGATGAAGATTATGAAACATTACTTTTTCTTTTTAAATAATGTCTTTTAGAAAATTTATTTAGATAAAATCATATCTTTTTTCAGCATATATTCTCATTAATCCTCTTTAGAGACAGAGAGCTTTCCTATATCTATAGAAATTAGTTGAAAGGGTTAACCTAAGACAATCTACTCTTAAACTCTTCATATCCAAACTCTCTAACTACTTCAACTTTGCCATCTAAATGTTTAATGGCAATAGAGGGTAGGGCTACTCCATTAAAAGTAGTAGCCTTAACCATTGTGTAGTGTATTTGGTCTTCAAAGATGATTTTGTCTCCTACTTTTAGAGGTTTATCAAAAGAGTAGTCTCCCATAATATCACCTGCTAGACAACTATTTCCTCCTAATCTATAGGTGAAAGCTTTTTTATTTGGATTATCTGCTCCTCTAACTTTAGCACGATATGGCATAATGATAGTATCTGGCATATGTGCCTCTGCTGATATATCTAAAATGGCAATATCTATACCATTATGGAGAATATCAACTACCGATGTTACAAGTGTTCCTGTCTCCCAACCAACAGCTTCTCCTAACTCTAGGTAAACCTCTAAATGTGGATATTTTTTTCTAAACTCATTAACTATTTTAATAAGTAGCTCTTGATTGTAACCTTTTTTTGTAATGTGGTGTCCACCTCCAAAGTTTACCCATTTTAGAGAGGGTAGAAATTTACCGAACTTCTCTTCAAAGGCATTTAGAACATTTTCAAGTGCCATACTATCTTGTTCACAAAGGGCGTGAAAGTGTAACCCTTCAATCTCTCTACCTATTTCACTTTTAAGTAATTTATCAAAATTATTAATAGTTGTTCCTAACCGAGAATAGACTCCACAAGGGTTATATAGCTCTACAGGTGACTCTGAATATTCAGGATTTACACGCAATCCAAGTGAGATATTTGGATTATGCTCTTTTGCTAAGGCTTTAAAGCGTTGGTATTGAGTAGGGGAGTTAAAAACCAAATGGTTTGAGATGGTTGCTATCTTTTCAATATCCTCCTCTTTAAAAGCAGGGCTGTAGGTGTGTGTCTCTTTTTTAAACTCTTCATTAGAGAGAGTAGCTTCATGAAGACCAGAAGCACAACACCCATCAAGATATTTTGATACTAAAGGAAAGCTCTTCCAAAGAGCATACCCTTTAAGTGCTAAAAGGATTTTTATGCCAGTCTCTTTTTTTATATAGGCTAGTATCTTTAGGTTCTCTTCTAGTAGCTCCTCTTCTAGTAACCAGTATGGGGTTCTCATTATAAACTCTATTTTTTCATAATTATACACTACCCCTCTTTAACTTCAATAACCTCACCAACATGATTAAAAATCTTCTCAACTCTCTGTTGCCAAAGAACCTCAAAGTCTATCTCTTCAGATTCGTTTGCTTCACCTCTTAAAATTTTACCCATAAGCTCTTGCTGTTTTGGATTAGCAGGAATGGAGTTTGGGTTGTAAGTGACGATTACTGAACTATTGGTATCTTCTCTTGTAAACTTTACTATTCCCTCAAAATCAGCATTATACTCAAGTAGGTTATCTCTTGCAAATTTTCCTTGAATACCCTTGAAGCCTGTACTCTTTGTTGCACCTGTAATAAGAGTTATAACATTAGATATGACTCCAGTTACTCCCTCATCTTCACTATGGCTAAACTCAACTTTTATCTCACCTCTTATAGGTAACTCATCTTTGTAGAGTGCTTTTAGACCTTTGAGTGTCATTAGGTATGCACCTGTAACTGTTGGGCATGAGTGACCAGCAAGTTTGACAGCATCTAAATAGGTATATTCTACAATACCATCTTGAAAAACACCAAGAAATTTTTGAAGTGGGTCAATAAGTGTAATGGTAGGTCTAGTTTTGAAAAAAGTAGGATAGTTTATAATCATGTTAAAGCCTTAAGCAAAATTTTGTGATTATAGAATAAAGTTTAAGGCTTTACCTTGATTTATGTCAAGATTAATAAATCTAATCCATAATAATTTTTGTTATTATATCAAAAATAAAAATAGTTAAAAAAGGTTTTTAATGAATGTACCACATATTCCTGTGTTATTAGATGAAGTTTTAGATGGATTTTCTACCATACAAGAGGGTTATTTTATTGACTGTACATTGGGGTATGCTGGTCATTCAGAAGCTATGTTAGAGAAGTATAAACATATAAAACATATCGGCATAGACCGAGATAGTGAAGCTTTAGCATTTTCAAAAGAGCGACTTGAACCTTTTAAAGAGCGTTCAATACTCTACAAAGGAACATTTGCAAATATATTACCAACACTAAAAGAGCAACCTATTGTAGCTCTTTTAGCTGACTTTGGAGTCTCCTCTTTGCAACTTGATAAGATGGATAGAGGGTTCTCTTTTGATAGTGAAGTACTTGATATGAGAATGGATACAACAGCAAAATTATCTGCTTATGAGGTAGTAAATGAGTACTCACAAGAGAGGTTAGAGTATATATTAAATCACTATGGAGAGGTACGCTCCTATAAAAAAGTGGCATCTGCTATTGTTCAGGCAAGAGCTATAAAGCCTATTGAGAGTGGAAAAGAGTTGGCAGAGATTATTTTAACTGTTGCTCCAAAGGGGGGTAAAATTCACCCTGCTACATTGTCATTTCAAGGTATTCGTATAGAGGTAAATAATGAACTAGGGGAGATAGAGAGTCTCTTAGATACACTTGAGGAGAAGTTTAGAGCAGGGGATTTAAAAGATACTATTGTCTCACTTATTACCTTCCATTCATTAGAAGACCGTTTGGTAAAAAAGCGTTATAAAAAGTGGGCAACAGCATGTATATGTGATGCTCAAGCGATGCGTTGCAGTTGTGGGAAAAACCATCAGTTGGGGAAAATGTTGGTTCGTAAACCCATTGTTGCAACAAAAAAAGAGCTAAAAATTAATGCTCGTTCACGCTCTGCAAAACTTAGAACATTTATTTTTAAAGGAGATAAACTATAATGAAGCCAAAAATAGAAGAGAATGGTGTAACAACAAGCATGATACTTATTACTATATCACTAACTCTATTGGTACTACTTTTAACGTTACCAAATATCTACTTAGATAATCAAATCTACTATAAAAGTCGAGAGTTGGCACATCTTAACAAGGTAAAAGTAATACTTCAAGAGGAGCAGGAGATTATTAAAAATAAGTTAGAGAATATCTACGCCAAAGAGAATCTCTATAATGATTAGAAAGTTTTTAGAGTTTGCTATAGACCGACCTGTTCTTAATCACCTTATCATGGTGTTAATGATAGTGATGTCTATTTTTGCCTATCAGGCTATTCCTAAAGAGATATTCCCTCCATCTGAATTAGATGAGATAGTAATTAATGGAGCCTATGCAGGGGCAAGTGCTGATCTATTGGATAGACTTGCAGTTCAGAGTATTGAAGATGATTTAAAGACAATTTCAGAGATAGAGACGGTATATAGCACTATTCAAAATGGGTTTTTTACTATTAAAGCAGAGATACTCCCTAACAGTGACAATCAAGCTATTTTGGCTGATGTTAAAGATATTATCTCTAAAAATAGACGAGACCTACCAAGTGATATGGATGAACCATTAGCACAGATAAAGGTGCATACCTTTCCTTTAGTATTAGTAGCTGTTGCAGGTGGTCACACTATAAAAGAGTTGGTTGATGGAGCTAACGATTTAAAAGATAGGTTAATGCTCATACCAGATTTAGCCGATATTTTAGTGCGTGGTGAGTCTGATGAGGAGATACTTATTACCTTAAATCAAGCCAAAATAGATGCTTATGGTCTCTCTAAATCAGCTGTTTATGGTGCTATCTCATCACTCTCTTCTATTTTTCCTATAGGTACAGTTAAGGCAAAAGGGGAGCATCTTTACATCTCAACTATTAATGGTGAAAAGAGTAAAAAAAAGTTAGAGAAGACACTACTCTCTGTTAATGGAAAACGGTTCTATCTGCAAGATATAGCTTCGGTAAAAGTAGGTTTAGCTGAACCTTTGCAACTATCACACTTTAACTCTAAACCAAATATATCATTAGATATTAAAAAGACAAAAGATGGAAATGCTATTGAGTTAGCAAAAGAGGTGAGAGAGGTATTAAAGGAGTATAATAACAAATACAAGGGTAGATTAACTTTTGAAGTCTATACCGATACCTCTATCTGGATTAAAAATAGGCTTAACTTAGTCTCATCAAATATTATATTTGGGCTTATACTAGTAATGTTAGCACTGCTTCTTTCGCTTAATGTTCGTATCGCTTTTGTGGTTGGACTTGGAATTCCAGCATCATTTATGATTACTCTAATTAGTGCCGAGATGATGGGGGAGAGCATAAATATGTTGTCACTTATGGGTGCGTTAATAGCTCTTGGAATGTTAGTTGATGAAGCAATTGTTGTTGCTGAGAATATCTACCGACATATTGAGATGGGAAAAGCTCCAAGAGAGGCATCTATTGATGGAGCAGTAGAGATGTTCCCTGCCATTTTAACAGCAACACTTACAACTGTATTTGCCTTTTTACCGTTGCTTATTATGACAGGTAAGATGGGAATGTTTATTAAAATTTTGCCTATTATGATATCTATACTACTTTTAAGTTCACTCTTTGAAGCTTTCTACTTTTTACCACTTCACGCTAAAGAGTTCTTCTCTATTGGAAAAATAGATAAGATACAACAAGAAGAGAGTCAATTCTGGAGAGTATTAAAAGCCATATATCGTACTATTTTAGAGAAGTTATTACGGTTTAAGATTATCTCTTTAACTCTTTTAGTTTCGTTGATTATGGTAGGTACAGTTGCTATGGAAAAGGTAACAAAGTTTCAACTTATGCCAGAGTTTGATGTGCAACAGATATATTTGAATGGTAAAGTCAACATCAACAACTCTCTAACTGATACCGAGCAGTATGTTACTCAAATAGAGCAAGAGTTGCTAAAATATCTTGATAAAAAAGAGGTAGATTCAGTAACTTCTGTTATTGGATTTAAGATGAATCCAGACAAAACCTTTGATACAGGAGATAACCTTTTTCATATCTTTATAAATCTACATGAACGAGCACCAGAGAACTTTTTTGATAAATATATTAACCCTATCTTCTCTGTTGAGTATGATAGTCACGATATGATTCGAGATAAATCGGCACAGACCATTACTAAAGAGGTGCAAGAGGATATTTTAGAGAAGATGCGTGAGCTTAAAGATGAGCATGGTAATAGAGTCTTTGAAGAGTTTAATATCTATGCTCAACAGACAGGAATGGTGGGAAATGATGTTGAAATAGGTTTTTCAGACCCTATTCAAAAGCGAGTTTTAGAAGCTTTATCTAAAGTCAAAAAAGAGTTAGCAACTATAAAAGGGGTACATGATATAGGAGACAATGCTACAGAGGGTGAACGAGAGTTAAAGCTTAGAGTTAATGAGTATGGGCAGTTGTTGGGGCTTAATGAAAATATTATAACTCAAGCACTTCGTGGTTCATTTTTTAAAGCAGAGTATAGCAAAATATTTAACAAAGATGGGCTTTTGCGTGTTAAGGTAGAAGATAAATATAAAGATAGTAAAGATACTATAGAAAATTTTAAAATAACCACACCAGAGGGGAGAGTGGTTGCAATCAAAGATGTTTGTGATTTCTATTATCAAAAGAGTTTTGTACAAATCTTTAAAGAGGATTCAATACGTGTAAATTCACTCTATGCATCTGTTGATAAGAGTATAATTGTACCAGAAGAGGTTATGAAAAAGTTAAAACCTCTACTAGATAAGATTAGAGAGAGTGGGGTAAAGGTCATTATAAAAGGTGAGAAAAAAGCAAATGATAAGATTATTAGAGAGATACTCCAAGCCTCTATGATTGCTGCATTTTTAATCTTTATTACTTTGGTTTGGATGTTCAACTCATTTGTTCAACCTCTCATTATTTTGTCAATCATTCCTCTCTCTCTTTTAGGAGTGTTGGTAGGTACAAAACTGATGGGTTTAAACCTTAGCATGACTGGTGCAATGGGTATTGTAGGTTTAGCAGGTGTTGTGGTAAATGATGGTCTTATTATGTTAGAGTTTGTACGAAAAGCTAATACTATAGATGAGATTTTAGAGTATGCTAGTCAGCGTTTACGACCAATTATTTTAACCTCTGTTACAACTGTTTTAGGGCTTAGCTCTTTGATGTTCTTTGCATCTGGACAGGCTCTTATTTTACAACCAATGGCAATAAGTCTTGGATTTGGAATTGCATGGGCAACCGTGTTAAATCTCTATTTTGTTCCCTTGATGTATGCTGTTTTATATAGGGTTGAGAAGAGATAAGAGTCTTTAATCTGATTAATCTTTAGTTTATGATATGCTTTTGGTATGTAAAAAAAGGAGTCTTTTTTGAGTGATGAAAGATTAACTAAAATAGAGGTGGCAGGATTTGTAATTAAACCAAATGCTCCAGAACTACTCTCTATATATCAAGAGATAAAAACAGAGTTTGAAGCACGAAATATTAAGGTTTTGTTGGTTGAACACTCTGCTAAAATGTTAGGTCTATCATCTAGTATTGAGTTTGATGATATGTGTAAACAATCAGACTTTTTAGTTTCGTTAGGTGGAGATGGAACACTACTATCCTTAGTACGAAAGAGTTACGGTTACCATAAGCCTGTACTTGGAATTAATGGAGGAACTTTAGGTTTTTTAGCTGATGTTCGTATTTCAGAGGTAGATAGATTTTTAGATAATCTTTTAATAGATAACTATAGAATTGATAATCGGATGATGATAGATGGCTACATACAGACAGCAGATGGGCGTAAAAAATTTTATGCTTTTAATGATGTAGTGATAACTAGACCTAGTATCTCGCACATGGTTAAAATAGATGCCTCTATTGATGGAGATTGGTTTAATACCTATAGGGGAGATGGATTAATTATTGCAACTCCAACAGGTGCTACAGCCTATAATCTTGCAGCTGGTGGACCTGTGATGTACCCTTTAACAGAAGCATTTATTATGACTCCTATAGCAGCACACTCTTTAACACAACGCCCTTTAGTTTTACCATCTGACTTTACCATTGATTTTAGTTCTCCTAAAGATAATGTGGTTGTAATGGTAGATGGTCAAGATTGCTATGAGATGCAAGCTGGAGAGGTTTTAGTTATAAATGGTGCTCAAATTGGAGCAAAATTGTTACATAAAAAAGAGAGAAACTACTTCTCTGTTTTACGAGAAAAACTATCATGGGGTGATGATGAATAATGATAAATAGAGTATTTTTAAAGAACTTAATATCTTTTGATGAGGTTGAAGTTGAGTTAGAAAAGGGGCTTGTTGTCTTGTCGGGTCCTTCTGGAGCTGGTAAATCACTCTTTATGAACAGCATTCTCTCTACTTTTGGTTATGGAACAGCCGAGGCAAAACTGTGTGAAGTGTTGCTAACTAAGCCAAAAAGATTAAAGAGTGAAGCGTTTGAATTTGAAGAGGAGATAACACTTAAGAGCATTAGAAAAGAGAAAGTACGTTACACAATTGATGGTCAAAATATCTCTAAAAAAGCTCTCAATGAAATGTTTAGCCCCTTTGTGCAGTTTCTGTCAGTTCGAGACAAGAGTGGTTTTGAGAGTAGTGATTTGTTAAAGTTAATAGACAATGAACTTTTAGCCAAAGATAAAAGTTTTAAAAAACTATTTAAAGAGTATAAGAGTCGATATGCTAATTATAAAATCAAATTAAACCAATTAGAGAAGATAAAAGCTGATGAGGCAAAGATTTTAGAGCTTATTGAGTTTACTGAATTTGAGATAGAGAAGATAGAGTCACTAAAGCCTATGGTGGGTGAAGATGAGGAGTTGCTTAAAGTTAAACAGCAACTCTCACGTATAGATAAAGTGAATGAAGCTTTAGAGAGTGCCAACGGGATTTTTGCTTTTGAAGAGTCTGTCTCTGAAATTTATCGACTTTTAGAGAAAGATGACTCCATGTTTTCAGAGATGATGAACCAATTAAGAGCAGATTTTGAAGATATTGAGTCTCTAAGTGATGAGTTAGCAGAAGTTGATATTGAAGCTGTATTAGATAGATTAGAGAAAATTTCATCGTTAAAAAATAGATATGGAAGTATTGAAGAGGCGATAGCATACGCAGAGTTGAAAAAGAAAGAACTTGCAGGATATAAAAATATTGAAGCGGACAAAAGTATGTTGGAGTCCTTTTTGCAGATGGAGATTTCTGAACTATCTATCTTAGCAGGACAAATTTCACAAGCACGAAAAGTAAAAGCAATAAGTTTAGAAAAACCGTTAAAAAAATATTTAGCAGAGTTAAAACTCCCAGAGGTTAATTTTATCTTTACACTTCAAGGATTAGGAGAGTTGGGGCAAGACGTTGTTGAGATAAATATGAATGGCTCAACAGCTTCTAAACTCTCAGGTGGAGAGTTTAACCGTGTTCGTTTAGCACTTATGGTGGTCGCCCTTTCAGGTGTTAAAGAGGGAGGAGTTTTGATTTTAGATGAGATAGATGCTAATGTTTCAGGAGATGAGTCAATAGCAATTGCCAATATGATTTCAAAGCTCTCTGCTGTCTATCAAATTTTTGCTATTTCTCATCAAGCACATTTGGCATCTAAGGCAAATCAGCATCTTTTAGTTTCTAAAGTTAAAAACAAAAGTAAAGTTACTCTACTAGATAAAGAAGGTCAAGTCGCAGAGATAGCTCGTATTATTGGAGGGGAAAAACCTAATGAGGAGGCACTTCTATTTGCAAAAAAGCTATTAATTTGATTTTTTAACTAAATATTAAGTATTAAATATAAAATAATTTGTTAAGATTGTACTTATAAAACACTATTGGAGAGTCTTAATGTACAGAAGTAATGATGAATATTTAAAAGCGACACAACATGCACAAATAAATACTTATGATAAGAGTAGAGGGGTAACTATTAAGTTGGTTCTCTTAAATCTTACTATGTTACTATTTGTTGGATTTTTTATCTTTAACTATTTTTATAAAGATGAAGTTCTATCATTATTTTCTAAAAAAGAGGGTGTTTTAGGTGTTTCATACCACGCTACAGATAAAAATGAATATAGTGATAATGAGCTAATGGTAATATTAGATAATGCAGAGGTAGATAAAGTAGCTGAGAGTTCTAATAGTGAGATAGAAAATCTTAGTAATGAGATAAGTAAAATCATAGATGGGAGTAGCATGAAAGAGAGTTCGAGCTATTCGGAATCAATCTCTAAAGAGTTAGATGATAAAAAAGGAGTTAGAGGTAGAGTAGTTTTGGTTAAAAAAGGTGATACACTTTCGACACTTGCAGAAAAATATTATGGAGACTCAAAGGCATTTCAAAAAATAATTGATGCAAATAAAAACCTATCTAAACAATCGAGAACACTCTATGTTGGAGATGAGATTACTATTCCCTATTATTAAAAAGTTCAACTATATATTTTAATAAATATTTAATTAAAATTTAATTTTTCATACTTCTTACCAATTTATTGATTAGAATTCTTTAAGAACAAAAATAAAGGAAGAGAAGATGTTTAGAGAAGATGAATATGCAGAGGCAATAAAAGGTTCAAGTGTACATGCTTATGAAAATAAGGTAAAGAGAAATTTACTTTTTAAGAAACTTTTTTCATTGACAACGTTAGCTGTTGTTGGATATGTAGGTTTTGATTTTTATCAAAATAAAAATGCTTTAAATGAAAATCATATGATGAGTAAGGTAGCCTCTTCACAAATTGAAGCTACTAAATATGAAGATGTAGAGTTAAAAAAAATAGCATCTATAGATGAAGAGTTTATGATGAGTAATGTAGTCTCTCCTCAAGTCGAAGCTACAGATGAAAGTGTAGAGTTAGAAAAAACTGCTTCTATTGAGAAAACAGCGAAAGAGGCTCCAACTATGTTAGCTACTGTAGAAGATGATTATTTAAAAGCATTAGATACTATGGAAGTAGATGTTTTAGTAGATACAGAGATAGCAGAAGTTAATGCATCAAAAAATAAGATAAAAACTCAAATGGAGTTAAGTCAAGCTATGAATAGTATTCTTGATGAATCTAATGTAGAGAGTTCAGTTTATACTCAAGAGTTAAATAGCGAGATTATTGGAGAGGGTGCTATTAAAGAAGATAGTATTGCTAAAATAGAGAGTAATACTAAAGAAGAGAGTAGTTCAAAAGATAGAGTTGTCATTGTTAAAAAAGGTGATACTCTTGCAGGTATCTCTAAAAAAGTTTATGGAAATGAGATGAAGTATAAAAAGATAATGGCAAGTAATAATAATATTGTTAATGACCCTAGTATGATTTATGTAGGTCAAGAAATTACGTTACCTTATTAAAAAATATGGTAATATTCTTCTATTGAAATAGAAAATAGAAGGTTATAATAATATGATAATTGATACACATTGTCATCTGGATGATAATAGATATAATGGTGATATAGAGGAAGTAATAGAACGAGCAAAAGTTAAAGGAGTTGAACGTTTTATTATTCCAGGTGCTGACCCTAAAACCTTAGAACGTGCAGTTGAACTGAGTGAAAAGTTTGATGAAATCTATTTTGCCGTTGGTGTTCACCCTTATGATGCAAAAGATTATGATAGAACCTATTTAGAAAAATTTATCTCTCACCCTAAATGTGTTGCCATTGGAGAGTGTGGCTTAGACTATTTTCGCCTACCTGAAAATGAAGATGAAATAGAGAGAGAGAAAGCACTTCAAAAACAAGTTTTTATTGACCAAATTCTTTGGGCAAAATCTCTTAAATTACCCCTTATTGTTCATGTCCGTGAATCCTCTGCTGACTCTTTATCTCTTTTAGAACAATATGCAGGAGAAGAGGGTGGCGTTTTACACTGTTACAATGCCAATGAATCTCTTCTTAAATTGGCAAAGAGAAATTTCTACTATGGAATTGGTGGTGTAATCACCTTTAAAAATGCTAAAAAACTTATTAATGTCTATCCTAAAATTCCTCAAGATAGGTTAATTATTGAAACCGATGCTCCATATTTAACTCCTCACCCACATAGAGGAGAAAGAAATGAACCCTCATATACCAAATTAGTTGCTTCTAAAATGGTCGAACTCTCTAATAGTAATGAAGATACTATTGCGACTATTACAACTTCAAATTCAAAAAAATTATTTAAAAAAATAAAATAATTAATATACTTAAGAAAAATTTTAGATTTATAACTATATAATAGTTATCTAATATTAAGGATTAAGTATGAAAATTTATAAATTATTAATTATATCACTTCTTTTCAGCTCTTTAGCATATTCAGATATTCGTAGGGAGTTTCCTAGTTACTCTTATGTATTAACAGAGTTTGATGTAGATGAGAACTTTATTGACAATCCTGAGTTTAAAAGATTTGTGCAAGTGCATAAGAGAGAGTATAAAAAACGTTTTATTAAAGCTGTAAAGCGTGGAGGATTGATTATTCCAACTCTAAAAGAGATGATGTATCAAAAAGATATTTCACCTCTATTTATATATATTTCAATGGTTGAGTCAGAGTTTAATCCTGTTGCAAAGTCTAGAACAGGTGCAGGTGGGTTGTGGCAATTTACAGAAAATACAGCTTCTAAAGAGTTTCATTTACAGATAAATAGTGCAATTGATGAACGATATGACCCAATTAGAGCAACCGATTCAGCTATTAAATATCTATATAAAATGAATAGAAATTTAGGAGCTTGGTATCTAACCACAATGGCATATAATTGTGGAAATGGATGTGTCAATAGAGCCATACAAAAAGCAGGAACAAAGAGTTTAGCTGTTTTAATCTCTGCAAATAACAATTATATAAAACCAGAGACTAAAAAGTATATACAGAAAATACTCTTAATGGCAATGATTGGCGAAAACTATCTTTTCAAAAGTAATGACCGAATTGGAGAGATGATGTATCGGATTAACAGAGACAGTATTACTCCTGTAAAGGTACGAACAGGTGAAAATTTGTTTCATGTAGCATCGCTATTACATATGGACAACTACTACCTTAAAAAAATTAATGCTCATCTAAAAAATGGATATGCTCCTCAAGATAGAGGATATACAATTAATATTCCAACCTCTAAAGTTCGGATGTTCTATCAACAGTATGCTAGAAATATACGACCAAGTAACAGTAGATATACACAAAACAGTTATAACCCAAATATTAGATATTAGATTTATATAAAGGTAAAAAAATGAATATTATTATAGATAAAAAATTAATGACACTCTTAGCAGTAGGTACATTTATGGTAACTGGATGTGTTGAGAAAAAGAGTTCGATTGAACATATTGAACCTATTGTAGCAGAGACAAAAATAGAGACCTCTTTTAATAGAAATAGAGCATTTCAAGATAAAATATCTACTTGGAAACATCTGGAAAAAAAGAAAAAAGATGAGTGTGTTGATTGTATTGCCACTACTTTTAAAGATAGTAATAGTAGAAGAGTTAAAATTGATAAACCAATTGATACTATGAATTATGCTACATATGATTATGATATTAGCCCTAGTGATACCTATATTCAGCCAGAGCAAACTATTAAAATTACACCTAGAATAGCTCATATAAATTCATCTAAAAGTTCATTCCCCTCTTTTCATAGGAGTGGAGATAAGACAATTCAAGTAGGTGCATTTAGACACTATTCAGGTGCTGAAAAGATTGCTAGAAGATATGATTTGCTCTCTTCTCACTATAGAGTAAAGATTGAGACAGGGGTAAAAGATAATTTACCTATTCATCGTGTACGAATTGAAGGTTTTAATAGTAAAGAAGAAGCGAAAGAGTTTATGAATCGTTATAGAATATCTGACGCTTTTCTTGTAAGAAAATAATTTAATATGGTAAAATGTCCTAATTAGAAACTATTAGGATATAGCATGGTAGAACTCTCAAGAGAGACTAAAGAGACACAAATCTCTGTAAAACTTGAACTTTATGGTCAAGGAAAATCTAAAATCGATACAGGTGTTGGATTTCTTGACCATATGTTAGAGGCACTTTCAAAACACTCTCAAATTAATTTAGAAGTTATATGTAAAGGTGATACCCACATAGATGACCACCACTCGGTAGAAGATATTGGTATTGTTATTGGTCAAGCACTTAAAAGAGAGTTATATCCTATTAATAATATCGAACGTTATGGAAATGCAACCATAGTTATGGATGAAGCATCTGTAACATGCGATTTAGATATATCAAATCGTCCATTTCTTGTTTTTAAGATGCCTATGGAGGGAAAAGTAGGTAGTTTTGATGTTGAATTGGTAGAGGAGTTTTTTAGAGCTATCACTTTTAATGCCTCTATGACAGTTCATCTTATCTGCAATAGAGGAACAAACAAACACCATAGAATAGAGGCTGCTTTTAAGGCATTGGCTGTTGCTCTTCGTCGTGGAACTACTATCAATGAAAATGCAGGAATTCCTAGTACAAAAGGGATACTTTAATGAGTATTGAACTGATAGTCTTAGATGTAGATGGAACTATGACCGATGGAAAGATTGTCTATACTCAAAATGGAGATGAGTTAAAATCTTTTTCGGTTAAAGATGGTCTTGCTATCGCCTCTTGGATAAAGCTTGGTAAAAAGGTCGCCATTATTACAGGACGCAGTTCAAAGATTGTAGAGAATAGAGCAACAGAGTTAGGTATTCAACATTTTTACCAAGGAGTTCATAAGAAAAAAGAGCGACTCGAAGAGATACTTAAAGAGTTAAATTTAACTATGGATAATGTAGCCTCTATTGGAGATGATTTGAATGACTATACTATGTTATCTGCTTCAAAATATGCTTATGTCCCTGCTGATGCCTCTGTCTATGTTAAAAATATTGCAACAGAAGTACTATCATCAAATGGAGGAGAGGGAGCAGTAAGAGAGATGATAGAGAAGTTGATAATTTTAGAAAATTTGGAAGAGAGTTACTTAGCATTATGGCAATAAGAATA
>JALSQJ010000078.1 GCA_026985495.1 Campylobacteraceae bacterium | reverse complement strand
CCAACACTTTTGTAGCATTAGTATCTCGTGGTTTAATATTTTTTAATTTATAAACATCAAGAATTTTATCACTTTTACCTCTACTGCTCATTACTACCATTGCACGAGTTAAAATATCAGATACAGGATGGATTCGTGTTAATGGGAAATGGTAATAGTATAGAGCAAAAGTCTTAGGGTGTTCCTTTACAACATTATATACCTCTGGTACTTTTTCTTGACAAAATGGACACATAGGGTCGGTAAAAATAACCAATTTATGTTTGGCATCTTTATCTCCTAAAATTAAATGTTTATCATTATAAACTTCATCTTTAAGATTTGGTTTTAATACCATTTTTAAATCTTCACCTGTCTCTAGGTTAATAAGTGTAGGTACCATATATCCATCTTTTGCAAAAAGCGTTTCAGGTACAGTTACTTTATCGAAAATAGTTGGAGCTTTTTGAACATTAGCATGGATATTTAAAAAAAATACATCCCAACCTTTAGGTTCATCTAAAGTCTGCTTAGCAATAATATCTACTGAAGAGACTTTTACCTGCTTATTATGAATCATAAACTTTTTAACATAATCTTTAATTTCACTATCACTTGTCCCTGCACTAATCGTTAATGTTGTTACGACTGCTAGACTCAATAATTTCGACATCAATGACATCATTATCTCCTTGTTTATTTAAGTTATTTATATCTGTTTTATTTTTAGAACCCGTTATTGTACCACCTAATTGTAAATAAAAAGTATATAAAAGTGAAATTAATCCTAAAATATCAGAAAAGGCACCAGGAATAATTAATAAAATAGCTCCTAAAAAGTAAGAGGTTGCCGAATCATGAAACGTTTTCATGTTCAGTTTTCCTAGAGAAAGATTTTTCATGTTCTCTCTAATAGTTAAGTGTGCATTTTGAATAAGTCCCATTCCTATTATGAATGTTCCCACAATCCAAATGACTGACCAAAGAAAACCAATAGTAGAGCCTATAGCTAATGAGAAGTATAGTTCCAATATAAGATAGAGTAGTACAAATATCATTACGCCAACTTTTCTATAACCAAATCAACTACTCTATCTAGTTCAATAGACTCTTTAACTAGACCTTTTCGTGTAATAAGTTCAACTTTTCCATCAGCAATATCATTTCCTACAACAATAGCATAGTTGATTCCTATTAATTCAAAATCTTTAACCTTTACTCCAAATCCTGTCTTCTTATCGACTCTATCATCTAAAAGAACGTCAACTCCTTTAGCTTGAAGTTCACTATATAATTTTTCAGCCACCTCCATCTGTTCACTATTTTTAGCCTTAGCTACAATAATATCAACATTAAATGGTGCAGACTCTTTTGTCCAGAGAGACCCTTTTTCATCATGATTTTGCTCAATAATACCTGCAAGTAGTCGGCTCACCCCAATACCATAAGTTCCCATAATAAAAGGTTCTAATTTCTGATTTTCATTTAGAAACTCTGCTTTCATAGGTTTTGAGTAGGTTGTTCCTAGTTGAAAAATATGTCCAGCTTCAATCCCTTTAGTTTGGCTCAATACTCCTCCACACTTAGGACAACTCTTCTCATCTTCTCCAATTACCTCTACATTTGCTCCAAAATCACAAGAGTCACAAACCATAATAGTATCTTCTCCAGAGTCTGCTAAAATCATAAACTCTTTTGAACCTGCTCCACCTATTGCTCCTGAATCTGCCTCAACTACTTTAAAATCTAATCCTAAACGGGTAAAGATTTTTTTATAGGTCTCCTCCATAAGAGCAAACTCTCGCTCCATATCTTCGGTAGTTGCATGAAAACTGTAAGCATCTTTCATTAAAAACTCACGCCCTCTCATCAATCCAAATCGTGGGCGAACCTCATCACGAAATTTCCAGTTAATTTGATAGACATTAAGAGGAAGTTGCTTATAAGACTTAACAGTTTGACGAACTAAATTAACCATAGCCTCCTCATTTGTTGGACTTAGGGTAAAACTGTTCTCATGTCTATCTTTAAAACGTAAAAGCTCTTTTCCAAATTTATCAGCTCGTCCTGTCTCTTCCCACAGAGTAAGTGGTGTTACCATTGGTAGATGAACCTCATTACAACCTGCCTTATCTAGTTCATCTTTTACAACTGCTCTTATCTTATCTAATGTGATTTTTCCTAAAGGTAAAAAATTATATAGTCCACTTCCTCCAGAAGATTGAATAAATCCAGCACGAAGTAGTAGTATATGCGATATTAAAACAGCATCACTTGGTGCCTCTTTCATGGTTGGTATTAGCATTTTAGAAAATCTCATTATTTATATCCTTTAACATGGTGTTCATTTTCCCTATATTGTTTTAGATTTACATCATCAATATTAATATCAAAAATTTTAGAGATAGCCTCTACCTGATTAGAACCATCTTCATCAGTTGAGCTTTGACGTAAATTTTGTGTGGCATTGTGTAAAAAACGATTAAACATCTGCTCTGCCATTTTTCGCATATTTTCTCTGTACTCATTAGGTACAAATCTCTTTTTTATTGCTCTATTTAACTCTGCTTCTATCGCCTCTTCAACTTGTAATCTCATATCACGAATAACAGGTTCAATCGATAGTGCTTTTAACCAACTATAAAATTCATCTTTATACCTATAGACAATCTCTTTTGCTTCAATAGCTTGTTCTCTTTTTATCGCATAATTTTCATTAGATATAGTTTTAAGGTCATCTATCTTAAAAAGTTTTAACTTCTCAAGCCCCATATCTTCAATATCTCTAGGGATTGCCATATCAAACCATACTCTATCTAAATTTGAGTTATCTATCATACGAGGTTGTATAATTGTCTCTTTTGAAGAGGTTGCTGAAAACACTAAACGGTATCTATTAAGATATTTTGGTAGTTTTTCAACACTATCAGCAGTTACATTTTCACCTAATTCATTAGCAACTCTTTGTGTCTTTTCTAAATTTCGACCAAGTAAAACAACATCACACCCCAAACGTAAAAGATGTTTTGCTGCAATAGTCCCCATCTCACCTGCACCAATCACCACTCCTCTCATTCCTATTATATTGTCCCCATAAATTTTATGGGCTTGTGCAACAGCAACAGAAGCAATTGAGATAGGATTTTTAGAGATATTTGTGACATTTCTAACCTCTGCTGCACAACGTATAGCATAAGAGAGTACTCGGTTAAGTTTTTTACCTGCTGTTCCATTCTCGTGAGAAAATTTAAAGGCATCTTTCACTTGACCTGTAATTTGAGATTCCCCTATGACCAATGAATCTAATGAGGAGACAACTGAAAATATATGAACAATTGCCTCTTCATCATCATATTTTCTCCCTGAAGATTTTAACTTATAGAAGTCAACGTTCGATTTCTTACTAAGCAGTCCCAATATGGTATGGTAAGAGGAGAAGTTATCACTAGTTGCAACAACAATCTCAACACGGTTACAGGTTGAAATCACATACGCTTCATGAATAAACTTAAACTCTACAAGTTCATGTAAGAAGGTACTCTTCTCTTGCTCATCAGAAAATGCCATCTCTTCTCGTATAGATTGCTCACAATTGTGGTGGTTAAAAGATAATACTTGATAATACATTAAAAAGCTCTCTCTATCATCGCTTTAGCAATATTTGATAAATCTTTTTCCCCTAAAGATTCCATTAACTCAATAGCTTCATCAATTAAAAGTTTTGCTTCTGAGTAAGCTTTTTCTATAATTGTATGCTTTTTCATTGCCGATTTAATCCATAATGCCTCATCTGCACTTAGACGTTTACGGTGCAATGAGACTAAAAACTCTCTATCCTCAATAGCTAAAGAGTCATATAGATAGATATATGGAAGTGTTACTTTCCCCTCTTCAAAATCGTGTAAAGCTGGTTTCCCCAATGTTTTACTATCTTCAGTAATATCCAAAATATCATCTATCATCTGAAAAGCAAGTCCAAGATTTCTACCATATTTTTGATATGCTTTACGGTTTTTCCCTGCTAAAATAGCCCCTGCTTCAGCTGTAGCCTCCATTAAAGAGGCTGTTTTTTGATACAACATTTTTAAATATAGGTCTCTATTGGTATGAAATTTTAAAGATAGCTTTACATCTGCCAACTCACCTAAGCTTAACTGAACAACAGCATTTGAGATGACTTTAGCAACTTCTGAAGAGATACTATTCAACTCATAAAATGCTTTAGAGTAGAGAATATCTCCCATCATAATGGCTGTTTTGTTACCTTTACTTACATTAAGAGAGACTTTCCCTCTACGGACATCTGCATCATCAATAACATCATCATGCAATAGACTCGCAGCATGAATCATCTCTATGGTTGATGCTGTTTTAATAACCTTTAAACTAGACCCTGCAATTTTTAAAATTAATTTGGTACGGAGTCTCTTACCATGAGGCAAACTTTTATACAATGCTGTAACATCACCTTCACCAAGCTCTGATATATACTGCTCTATTTTTCTCTCAACGGCATTTATCACCACTGTTTCCTTCCGAGACTATTCATTTTTTTGGAGATTATACCTTATAGTAATTAAAAATCATAGCTAAACTATACTATAAACCATTTTGTTGTTTATTTATTTGAAATTGTTGTTACATATTGAGAAAAAAAAGATTTATTTTATAATTTTTTCTAATTTTTCTTGATTTTTTATAATTGACTAGTTAATATGTGGTTATAAAAAATATAATGGAGACAAAATTTATGATTAAACAAAGCATAATCACAATTACAACACTAGGTTTACTTTCAGTATCAGTTTCAGCTTTCGATACAGCTGTTTGTGCAGGATGTCACGGAAAAGATTTTGAGAAAAAAGCATTAAATGTATCTAAAATTGTAAAAGATTTAAGTAAAGAGGATATTGTAAAAGCACTTAAAGGTTACAAAGATGGCTCTTATGGTGGTGCTATGAAAACTGTTATGCAAGGTCAAGCTAAAAAACTTTCAGATGAAGATATTACTGCAATTGCAACACAAATTGCTGGTGGAGATACAAAATCTGAAGATGCAAACAAAACTGCTGAAGATGCAAATAAGACAGCTGAAGATACAAACAAAACTGCTGAAAAAGCTAGTAAATAATTAAACTTATATTCCCATCATCTGATGGGAATATCTCCACTACTCTACTATCCAACTACTCTCAATTAACAGACGTTCTCCCTCAAAAATTTGTCCTACAAATCGGTCTCCAATGGCATAAGTTGCTACCCCTTTAGGTGTTCCACTCATGATAATGTCATCATCTTCTAAATGCATAAAGGCTTTTATCTCTTCTAACATCACATCGGGTTTATACATCATCAAACTATATTCTGCAAACTGTACTAATGTGTCGTTGATAAATAGCTTCATCTTTAATTGGCTTAATTCTCCTCTAAAAGCAACAAATTCACCAAACACAGCAGAGCCATCAAATGCTTTGGCTCTCTCCCATGGTAAACCTTTGGTTTTTAAATAATTTTGAAGTTTAGCATGGGTTAAATCTAATCCAAATCCTACAGCTACAATATCTCCTTTTTCAATAAGAAAACATATCTCTCCCTCAAAACGTGTATCTTCTTTAAAAAACTTTAAACTACTACTAATTGCAGAGTTTGGCTTATTAAAAACTACCATATTTTCAGGTATTTCATTACCCAACTCCTCAATATGTTCTACATAGTTTCTACCTATGCAGACTACTTTTGAAGGGGTAATAGGTATATTATTGTAGTTGATTGTATTCATTTTATTCTCCTTGATTACAATTACTCTTTCCAATAGTAATTATCATAGATTTGATAGTTTTGATAACCTCTTTTTGGCAACCATTGATGCTTTCATAGCCTTTTCACCACACAATATATTATCCATAAATTCATGAATATATAAGAGTTCATATCGATTGTTAAATGTAGCCTCTAGTTCACCCTTATTTAAGAGAAAACTCTTATTTGAAGGTACTTTTGTATTCTCTTCATGGTGCATAAAGGTTTCAAAAATAAAGATACCACCATCTCTCAATGCATTCTCTATTTGAGGAAATAGGTTACGATTTAAGTAATAAGTACAGACAATAAGGTCATAGAAGTTCTCCTTAAGTTTATAGTTATCTAAATCTACCTCATAAGTTGTAATATTATCTATACCATCTAATTTTGATAAGCCAACTGGACTAATATCTAATGCATCAACCATAAAGCCATTTTTAGCTAAAAACTTAGCATTTCTTCCTGTTCCAGAGGCTATATCTAAAGCTCTATCTCCTGTCGCTAAAGAGCTAAACTTCTCAACAACTTCAGGAACTTCTATAGGAATTGGATGGTTATTTTTATACTTCTCATCCCAACGAATTTTATCTTCTATACTCATCTATCTCTCCAAATCTGGTGATTTTCGACACCACTTTAAAAAAAGTCTATCGGGATTTACACGTCTATCTATTGCTTTTCCATCAACAATATTTTCAGCTAACATTTTACCCATAAGAGGAGCAAAAACAAAACCTCTTCCACCTAAACCATTACAAACATAGAGATTTTTTATTTTTTTAGGCTCCTCTTTTAACTTAGCACCTCTTGGTAGTTTTGGATATCTTTCTAACATCTCAGGAACATTTATAACAGAACCAACTAAAGGAAAATAATCTTTTGAACCAGACCTCATACCACAAAATGTATCTTTAAGTTTAAAGTCAGAAGTATCTACCATTTGTGATGCTGTAGCAAAAAGCTCTTTTAGTGGTTCTCCTCCACAATGGACACAGTTATCAAACTCTTTTTCATGTGTTGCTCCAACTTTAACTATACCATTTAAATTGGCAGAAATGGAAATTTTTTTATGCATTGACACCTTTAAGTTTAATGATGTCTTATAATCCCCTCTACTTCCCCATGTTCCCTTTATACCCATGTATCTCATATCAAAAAAACTACTCTCATACCCTGTTGCTAAAATAAGTTTTTTAGCCATAAATTCATCTATCTCCCATTGACCATCTTTATAGATTAGACGCTTTACATCATGCTGAAGATACTCAATGCCTTCTAAAAAAGCTTCACAGACTTTTGGTGCATCACAAACACCTGCTTCATCAAAGAGTAAACTGTCATAAGCTTGTTTTATGCCAATCTCATTTAACCTCTTCTCTTCTATCCATGCTCTGTTTGAGTTATCATACTTCTCATACTCTGAAAACTTCTCTGCATCACTTCTATCTTTTGGAATTCGTATAACTCCTGTCTGATGAAAATATTGAGGAAAATGCTCCAGATAAAAATCTTTAGCAAACTCAAACGCCTCATTGGTTAACTTTTGAAGTTCTGAACCCTTACCTATTTTAGGTGAGATAAAAGCACCTGCAGCCGATGAGCCACCAACTTTAGCGATACCTGCTCTGTCTAAAACTAATACCTTTAGACCTCTTTTTGTTAAAAAGTAGGCTGATGAACACCCAGCCACCCCTGCACCAACAACAATAACATCATACTTTTTCATTTTTTAATATCCTATATTATTAACCCATTAAATTCTATCGGCTATCTTATCGTAAATTGGTTAAAATATCATTATGAAACAGTTTACAACAGACTCTCTTCTAACCATTCACCAATGGATAGAGAAGCAACTAACCTTTAAAAAAACTATTAAATTTATTGTGCCAAATCCAGACAATTCAAAAAATGCTTTAGGCTACAAAGCATGGATAAATTTAGCAGAACTTCACTTTTGTAAAATGTTAACACCTAAAATAGTCTCTAACAAAAAGATAGAACTCACTTTTCAAAAGCTCAATATAGACAACTCTTTTCATAACGATAATGTTATAGACAAAAAAGAGAAATATGGTATAACCTCTAAGTTTTTTACTATTGATAAAAATAGCGAACCAACTTTTTTATTGGCGTACAAAAGAGCTTTAGAGTCTGTAAAAATATCTACTCGAAAAGAAATTTTAAATTTAGGCATCAATAAAGCTGATGAGTTTGAACTTATTCAAGAGTTGATTGATAAAGAGTCATTTAAAACAATAAACTTTAGAGGCATTGACCACTCTGCTTCTGCTATAGCTTTTGCTAAAGAGCGTTTTCCTCAAAAAAACTTTTACTTCTATCAACACGATATTAATCTACTTAATAAGTTAGAGCTTCCAAAAGCAGATTTAATCATAAGTATTGGAACATTTCAAACTCCAGAGATTAACTATAAACCTTTTCTAATGTCATTAGTACAAAATCATTTAACATCTAATGGTTCGTTTATTTTAGGTTTTCCAAACTCTCGATGGATAGATAATGAGCTTATCTATGGTGCAAAAGCTCCAAACTACCCCTACTCTGAAATGTCACTTCTTTTTAATGATGTTATTTTTACGAAGAGATACCTACAACAGAAGAAGTTTAGAGTCACGATTACAGGTCGTGAGTATATCTTTATTACAGCAACTAAAATTAATTTTTAATAGATTCTTTTATAAGATTGTACTATAATGAAGTTTTACATCACAAAAGGATTAAACATGAAAGCATTACCTCTGACCTTAGCCTCTCTCCTCTTTGTTACTCTTCTCTTTATCGGGTGTAATAACAGTAAACCTAAAGCAACCATTAACAATGATGCCTACCAACAAGTAAATAATAGCAATAAATTTCCACAAGCCAGACGAAGAAATCCAAATGAAGTTATTTGTGTCAATTGTCGTTCAAAATTTAAACTCTCATCTGCACAACATAAGCAACATAATGGTCATGAGTATATAGAGTGTCCTATCTGTCACCATGACTATTTAAAAAAAGGTAAAGATTAAAATCTTATCTTCAATTATTCCAATGAGTATATTAATTAATATACTCTTGAGAGAAAAACTCTTTAGTAGCATCTCTCATCTCATTAACATCTTCAATTCTATTAACAAGGTCTCTAAATTTTGATGCACCTTCATAACCAGCTTTTGAGTATGTGTGTAGATGCTTTCTAAATATAATAGCTCCATGCTCACCATAGTGAGTAACCATTTGGTCAAAATGTTCTAAAACTACCTCTTGAACCAAGGAAGAGGTAACTTCAGCATCTCCTGTACCATTAATATAATTTTTCATCAACTGAAACATCCATGGTCGTCCAACTGCTCCACGTCCTACCATAACCCCTGCTGCACCTGTATGTTCTAATACCCACTTTGCTTTTTGAGGGCTATCAATATCTCCATTTACTAAAACAGGTATTTTAACTGACTCTACAACCTCTTTTAATGCATCATAATCAACAGCTGCTTTATATTTACCTGCTTTAGTACGACCATGCACTGCAATATAGTCTGCACCACTATCTTCACAAAGTTTAGCCTGTTCAATATGATTTTTTTCATTAAACCCTAAACGCATCTTTACAGAAGTGTACTCTTTATTTGAATACTTTTTAATGGTTTTAATAGTCTCTGCCATACGAGGTAAATCTGTAAGAAGAGAAGAGCCTTGTAGATTATTAACTACTTTTGGTGCAGGACACCCACAGTTTAAATCAATAATATCTATACCGTTTTGTTCATTGAGCAGTTCAACTGCTTGACGAATAATCTCTAAATTTGAACCTGCAATCTGTATGCTATATGGTGTCTCAAGCTCACTTTTCTCTAACATTTTAAATGTTTTCTTACTTTTAAATGCCAATGCGTTAGAGCTTATCATCTCTGAAACCGTTAAGTCGGCTCCAAACTTCTTAACAACGGAACGAAAAGGGAGATCTGTAAACCCTGCTAAAGGTGCTAGGGCAAACAGAGGTTTGGAAAAGTCTAGCGTAGGCATATATAATACTATCTATGCTTATGCTTCACAAATATGACGAATGTTCATCAAATCTGTAATTTTATATTTTTTATGCTCTTTTTTCAAGTCATACAATGCTCTAAAGCGTTTAAATTCATGTTCATCATGCTCATCTAAATAGTCACCTGCTTTATCAATCATCTCGTAATCAAAAAGAAGATACAGATAAGCTATCTCAGCTTTTGGATATTTTTTCTCATACTCACGCCATAGCTTCAAGTTTTCAGTAGGAGAGAGATGTTTCATCATTAATGTAGCAATCATCAGGTAATCTGCACACTCTAACTTAGACTCTAACGCAACAATGAAATCATCTAAAATATCTTTTGTTAATCCTAAATCTTCCTCTTTCGTTACTCTTGATAGTAATGTCAATAGATTCTCTTTATCAAATATTTTTATATACTTTCTTGCCTTTGGAAAAGTTGCATTAGAGGCAAATTTTTTCAAAGCTACATTAAAAAGTTCTTCAGGATAAGCCTCTTTATTCTGAAGAACCTCTTCTGCAAAATTTTCATCTTTATTAAGACGATTCATTAAATTTTTTACAACCAATGGATTATCAGAAGAGAGTTCATCTCCTAATTTTCGTACTTTCAAATCAACATACTCACCTCTATCTATTTCAGAGACCAAAGTTAATGCACCTCTTAACTTATCTGAAATATCATCAACAGCACCATCTACTTTTACTGTTGAAACAGAAAGTAGAGATGCTGTCTGCTTTAAAAGTGGCAAATTAAACTTATGTGCTTTTGGCTGATGAAGTAGTGACCAATATAGAGCATTATCTAAACTCGCTGCATCTTTCTCCCATCTCTTAAACTTAAAAAAGTTCTTAGTTCCATAGAACATCATATGAACTACTGATGCAACCATTAACATCAACATTGGGGCTACAATCCAAACAGCTATAGGGATTGTAACAGGAATACCAAACTCTTCTATAGTATAATTTCCTGGATTAATTGTATATACAAATATACCAACAATTGACATTAAAACAATTGATGCTATTATATATAAACCTAAACGCATTGAGACTCCTTCGATTTTACTCTTTTTCTATAATTTCTCTACAGTTAATACAGTATCGTGCGAAAATTTTAACTTTTAATCGTTCAATATTAATCTCATCTTCACACATTTCACATACACCATAAAGATTGTTTTCAATTTTATCTAAAGCTAGTTCAATTTCTGCTAATTCTTTAGATTGTTGATCTAAAATAGCATTGTCAACTGCTGTTTCCAATGACATTGATGCATGGTCACCTTCATCTCTTAAATCATTTCTTCTCATATCAGTCATCTCTACTGAAGTTAAGTTTAAATTTTTTTCTATTTTTAATTTTCGTTCTTCTAATGCTCTCTTAAAAAAATTTATATCTGTTGCATTCAACACTGTTTTACTCTCCTAAATTATTTATGATATGGATGATTATTTAAAATAGTTAATCCTCTAAAAATCTGTTCCATTAATACTACTTTTGCCAGTTTATGTGACATCGTAATTTTACCCAAAGATATAGCACTATTACATTTGTTCAAAAAATGGCTCTCAAGCCCATAAGCTCCACCAATAAAGAAGTTTACTACCCCTCTATCCTTAAACAAATTTGAAAACTCATAACTATCAAGTTGTTTGCTATCTGGATTTAAGGAAATATTATAAGCCCCTTTTAAGTATGCTTCTAATGCAAGGGTATATGATTTTTGTGAAGCTTCTGTGGAAATGTCGTGTGCTCTGTTTATATCTTTTGTATATATTTCAAAAACCTCCACTTTTGCAAAGGGTTTTAAAATTTTAAGATAATGTTCAATAAGAGGTGCATATAGTTTATCTTTAGATTTTTTTTCAATAATATAGATATTAATTTTCATAAAAAATAAGTTAAGATGCCTCTTTTTTAATAATTCTAGGATTATCTTCCAAAAAGAGTTTTAAGAGTCCAGAGATAGTCTCTTTCATATCATTTCTATCTACAATCATATCAATCAATCCATGCTCAAGAAGAAACTCTGAACGCTGAAAGCCCTCTGGTAAGTCAACACCAACTGTCTGTTTAATAACTCTCTGCCCTGCAAACCCAATCAATGCACCTGGTTCAGCAATAATAATGTCACCCAACATTGCAAAAGAGGCAGATACTCCACCCATGGTTGGGTCAGTTAACAAAGAGATAAATGGTAACCCATGATTATGTAAACGATTAAGTGCAGCTGATGTTTTACTCATTTGAAGTAGAGAAAAAGTACTCTCTTGCATTCTTGCACCACCAGAAGCAGAGATAATAATAAATCCACATCTCTTCTCAATAGCACGATTAATAGAGCGAACAATCTTCTCACCCTCTACCGAGCCTAAACTTCCACCCATAAAAGAGAAATCAAATATAACTAGTTCTGTCTCAATGCCATTAATAGTACATGAACCACTAACAACTGAAGAGGTTTTTCCTGTTTTGATTTTTGCTTCATCTAAACGCTTTTTATATGATTTTTTATCAATAAACTTTAAAGGGTCAACAGGAGCCAACGAAGCATCATACTCTACAAAACTACCCTCATCGCAAAGAAACTCTTGACGTTTAGCTGCATTAATTCTAAAATGATGGTTACATTTTGGACAGACATTACATTTTAACTCAACCTCTTTGTAGTACATAAGAGCTAAACATTTTGGACACTTAATCCAATTACTCTTCTCATCTTTTGTCTCTTCACTGCTGTTTATCATATTAGAAAAAAGATTTGCAAAATTCATTCTATAGGCTCCGATAGTTTTTATTGTTGGAATAATACCATAAAGAGACTAAGTTAAAGAGAAGTTTAAACATCTTTTAGCTCTTTTAGTATCTCATTAGATATAAAGTTAGCATGTTTTAGAAAGAAAAAGTGGTCACCCTCTAAAGGGTAAAACTTTGAATTTTCTATAATATTAGCAATTTTTTCACCTGTATAGAGTGGTGTAGCAGTATCATCAATACCCCAAAAACATAACGCTCTACTTTTAGATTTGGAAAACTCATTTTCAAAATCTTCATCAACCACATTTTTAAAGGTCTCATACATCTCATGACTCATTCCCTGTACATCTGATGATACAAAAAGCTCTCTTATCTTTTTCATACCAAGTGGTTTTAAAAACTTAAACGTTGCAATTTTAATCTTAACTGACCAAGGTTTTTCAGTCACTACTCCTGCTGAAGAGAGCAATACCAAATATGAAGGAGCAAGAAGTGTAGCAACTTTTCCACCAAAAGAGTGTCCCATAACAACAAGTGGTTTAAGATGTAACAACTCTAAAAAAAGTTTTATAATCTCTCCATAATCTTTAGTGGTCAATATCATCTCATTACTACTTGCACCAAACCCTGGCATATCAATATAGATATGTTTATAGTCACTTAACTCTTTTCCAAACGCCTGTTTCATAATCTCTTTATTGCTTCCCCAACCATGTAGAACCACTATAGACTCTTCTAAAGAGGGGTTAACTATCTCATAACTTACTCTGAACTCTTGATTTTTATACTCAACTACTTTTTGTGCCATTAATTCTCTTTTACTCTATAATTTGGATGAAGTGCATTATGCTTCATATTTTCAATCTTTAATCGTAACTCATCTGATTTTTTATTGTGATACTGCTTAACCATTTTACGAAATTCTCTCTCTTTAGGAGCTAAGATTTTCATTAATTTACCAATAATCACCTCATGAGGCAAAAGTGATAAAATATGCTTAGTATGCATAAATTTTTTACTATTTTCTCCCTTAACCTTACTCTCAACCCATTTTGGACAACCATGAGCTAAATTATGTAAATAACGTATTAAGAGTAGAGATTGTAAAACATCTCGCTGTGGTTCACTCTCTTCAAACTCTAAATTTTCCCAATATCTAACATCACTACATAGAGCTAAATAGCTATCCTCTTCTAAAATCTTTTTAAAATCTGATGACTGCTTTTTTGACCAAAGTTTAGAATGTTTTTTATAGGCTTTTTTAAGTTCCTTTTTCTCCCATGGATAGGCATCTAAGTGGTTAATAACCACATTAACTTTTCTTCTCTTACTCACTTTATCAAGCTCAAAATATAGTTCATCATCAAAGATATTCTCTAAAACATGAACATCTTCTTTTTCACTATTTTTTTTAGAAGATACAGTCACATTACGCTCTGTAACCTCACTATTTTTTATAGTATCTTTTTTTGCCAAAGGAGCAACCTTGGCTACCTCAGTACACGCACTAAAAAAGAGTCCTATAACTCCCACTAAAACTACTCTTCTCACTCTAACCCCTTTGCACAGACATACGCAGAAGAGAATGCCCACTGAAAATTATAACCACCAAGCTCACCTGTTACATCTAACACTTCGCCTAAAAAGTAGAGTCCATCAACTCTTCTACTCATCATAGAACTTGCATCTATCTCATCAACCACTACTCCACCTTTTGTTACCTCTGCTTTAGAGTAACCAAATGTACCAGCAGGTGCAAAAGAGTAGCTTTTAAGTTGCTCTATTTTTCTCCACTCTTCCACCTCTAACTCACCT
>JALSQJ010000077.1 GCA_026985495.1 Campylobacteraceae bacterium | reverse complement strand
TTGTTATCAAGAGGTCAAAGTTAAAGTAGAGGCTCTATCCTCATAACTCTCTAATAGAAACTCATCTAAATCATTCGCTAAAAATAGAGGGTTTCTGTAGTTGCTCTCTATCTCTTTATAAATCTCTCTCATATCCTCTGCATCATAACGAACACTAAAATGTGTGGCAATAAGATTAGCTACCCCATACCTACCTGCTACCTCTCCAAGTAGTTTAGCTGTTGAGTGCATTGAACTCTCTCTTCCCTCATAATCTACCTCTTTAAAGGTGGACTCATGAACTAAAAGGTCAAGATTTGGTAGGTACTCCTTTAAAACCGATGGCTCTTCATTGTCTCCTGAAATAATCACTCTTTTATCTTTGGTTTCAATATGGTATGCATACGATGGAATACGATGTTTTAAAGATAAAACTTCCACTCTCATATCTCGAACCTCCATCTCACTACCCTCCTCTATCTCAACCATGGTGAGTTTAAAATTCATAAAGGTTTTATTAGTAATCTCCATAGCACTCTCAATGAACTCTTTTACCCCTTTAGGTGCATAGAGCATAATGTCACAACACTCACGGTACATATCTTTTCGGTAAAGAAGCATCAAAATACCAAAAAAGTGGTCAGCATGGAGATGAGTAATAAAAATAGAGTCAAGCTTATCTAGCGTCCACTCTATTCTTGCTATTTGATATGTTGTTCCATCACCACAATCAAAAAGAGACCACTTCTCATCTGCTATATTACTTTGAAGTGCTAATGCTGTAGTGTTACGTGTTGCACTTGGCAGACCACCTGATGTTCCTAGAAATATTATCTTCATTAAAACTCCATATTAATTTTCTCTTTTATATCAAATTTTTTAGATAAACCCTCTTAAACCATCTATAATATAGTGCCGATAAAAGAAATCCAACGCCTAAAGAGCTACTAATTATAAACATTGAAACCCCTACTTTTGCCAAGATACCAATAAAGAGTGTAACAGTGATATTTGATAACATAAAGAGCATATCATTGTAGGCAATAACTCGCCCTAAAAACTCCTCTTTAGTCTCTTGTTGAATCATATAGTAGGTATATGCCCATAATGATGTGGTAAAGAGACCTACAAAAAACATTAAAATCAAAGAGTTCACAAAATCATGTTGAACAATAGCCCAAATAATAATAACAACTCCTTGAAGAGCAAAAGCATAATGAAGAGTATTTTTATCTATAAAGCGACTTAAAAATGCACCTCCCATGGCTAAACCAAATGCTCTTGTAGCGTTAATCCACCCTATAGCTAGAGGAACAGCTAAAAAAGCTGAATAGTGTTTATCTGCTAAAATAGTGATAATAGTATCAAAACTAGTTAAGCCCAAAACAGCATGAATAAAGAGTAGATGAATAAGCTTTTTATGATTTTTAAGATATAGAAATCCACTCTTCATCATCTCTATAGCACCTTGAGTATGCTCAACTACTTTTAACTCTATTTTTAAATCTATTAAAACTAGTGTTGCTAAAAGATAGAGAGAGACATCGACTAAAAAAGTAGTATCATAAGAGAAGTAGTAGGTGACAACCCCACCAATTGCCATGCCCAATGCAAAGCATACTGACCATATTATAGAGTGTAGTTCATTGGTTCTTTTAAGCATCTCACCATTTAAAATTTTAGGAAAAAGTGACATCTCTGCTGTAAATAACATAGAAGAAGCAGTAGAGCGAATAAATACAAATAGCATAAGCCACCCTATTGCATCAATAGAGTTAATAGTCATAAAAAGTAGCGTCATACTTATCTCTGTAAAGAGCAGTATGGTCATTAACTTTTTAAAAGCAACTCTATCAACAATAAACCCAGAGAGTGGAGCTAAAAGTACAGATGGTAGCATTAACATAATAAAAACCATAGCAATAGCCAACTCAGAAGCTCTATACTCTACCAACATAGAAGCTATGGCAACTTGTGAGAACCATGTACCAAAATAGGATAGAAACTGAATAAGACTTAGCCTACCAACAACAGGATGTTTTAAAACATCTATATAATTTATACTTTTCACTATCTACTCAAATAGTTTATCTGTTATATTTTTCAAATTTTTTCCTTATTTAAACATTTTACTTCAAGTTTCACATCTGCATCTACCACTACAAATCTATCATCTATATTTATTCTATTTAAGCTAACACGTTTTCCATCTAAAATAACCTCTGTCCAACCCTCTTTGACTTTTAGTTTTGGGTTATGCAGTAGAAACTTCTCTTCTAAACTCTTTAGCTGTTGAGATTTTAGTTTTAATGCATACTCCATACTATCTTTTAATACTTTTGGTTGAGCTATTTGAGAAGTAAATTGTGTAAGTTTATACACCATAACACGTTTAAACTCCTCTTCAATATTACTAAACTCTTTCTCAACTATTGAAATCTTTCGTGAAATAGAGTGTCGTTTAAACTCCTCTTCAAAGGCTTTTAACTGTTCTGTTTTTATGTTAAGTAGCTGTTGCATCACACGACTATAACGACTCTCCATCTCACTTAGTGTATAGAGTATCTCATTTTGGTCAGGAAGTATCATCTCCATAGCAGCTGAAGGTGTTGGGCTTCGTAAGTCTGCTACAAAATCTGAAATAAGCACATCTACCTCATGACCAACAGCAGATACCACAAAAGTATTTAGCCTAAAAATTGCATCAGCTACTACCTCTTCGTTAAATGCCCAAAGGTCCTCTTTACTTCCACCACCACGACCAACCACTATAGCATCACACCCTAAAGTGTCAGCATAGGCTAAAGCTTCGGCTATTTGTGGAGCAGATTTATCTCCTTGAACTAGAGTATCTATGACTACCACTTCAAGTAGTCGCCACCGTTTCTCAATAATCTTTAGCATATCTTGTAGAGCAGCACTTTTACTTGCAGTAACAAGAGCTATCTTTTTAATATATTTAGGTTGAGGCTTTTTAGCACTTGCTTCAAAATAGCCTTTTTTTTGCAACTTCTCTTTAAGCTGTTCATATGCCAAAGCCAAAGCACCTTGCCCAAAAGGCTCAATGGAGAGTGTAAGAAGTTGATACTCTCCACGAGGAGTATAGAGTGAGATAGAGCCATTAACCACTATATGTTGCCCACGCTCTAAGCGAAACTTCATACGATTAACATTAGAGCGAAACATAACACACTTAATGCTTGACTCTTCATCTTTAATAGAGAAATAGAGATGTCCCGAGTTATGATAGGTTACAGAGCTTACTTCACCCTCTACTAAAATATGCATAAATGTTGTCTCTAGTAGAGATTTAATTTTTCTGTTTAAGGAGGTTACAGTCATGGTACTAGACATCTATCTTCTGCCTCTTAGCTGTTCAATATCATCCCAAAATAACCAAATAAGAAAAGCAACTCCTAAAGAGATATTGAGATAATTCACTTCTCCTGTAAAAACTTTAGCTGTCATCAACTCTAAAAGGTTACTTATAGGTGTTTGTGGAGCATTGTGAATAAGGTTCATAATCCATGCTGTTATCTCTTTATAGTAGAGTACATTAACCACTTCAGGAACAAAAAAGAAGAGAACTACACCCAAAATACCCCAAATGTTTCTTTTAGGTCGCATCTCTTGGAGTCTCTCTTTAAACTCTGGATTGTTTTTTAAATTATCTAATCTTTTTTTCATATCTTTTGAGCAATTAGAAGTGTAGATATTCCCATAGTAAATGACTTAGTATATCTCATAGTAAACCCTGCCTCTTCTAACTCTTTAACTAACATTTCAGTTGTTAAAAAATCTTCTATTGAGTCTGGTAGATATTTATATGCTTCATAGTTTTTAGAGATTAAACCTCCAACTCTAGGGAGAACTTTTTTCATTCCAAAATCAACAACTTTATCAAATAGCCCTGCTCTACTCTGTTTAGTAAACTCTAATATAACTACAATTCCATTTGGTTTTAATGCTCTATAGAACTCTTGAAGAGCTTCAACTCTATCAACTACATTTCTAATTCCATAAGAGATAGAGATGAGTTCAGTTGAAGTGTCTTCAACTGGTAACTCTTGGGCTTTCCCCTCTTTAAACTCGGCAAAGTCTATCTTTTTTCTTGCTACTTCTAACATTCCTACAGATGGGTCAACACCCACATAATTTTGAACCTCTACACCTTTTTTTTGAGCATACTCTTTCCAAAAAAGGAGTAGGTCTCCTGTTCCACACGCCACATCTGTAATTTGTGTAAGATTTTTATTATCTAAAATATCATATGCTCTATCACATGCTGTTCTTCGCCATTTAATATCAATTCCCATACTTAAAACTCTATTTGTTAAGTCATAGGTTGAGGCAATATCATCAAACATTCCTACAATTTTATCTTGTTTCTCTTTTTTATCTACTGCTTGTTCCAAAGCTAACACTCCATATTAATATTGATGATATTATAGCCAATCTTTTAGATATTTAGTGATATCTAAATATTCAAACATCTGAAAAAATTAAAAATCAAAAAAAGAGATAGTTGTTAAACCTGCTCTACAACAACACGATGACCAACAAATTTAGAGTAGTTATCTAAAATAAGACCACCCTTTCTAAACCCTAAAGCACACGCTTCATAAGCATAGAAAACACCAGCTTGATAACTTTCACCTTTGTCGTTAGTTGGTAGCTCTGCATACTCTTGATATATTACACCAAAATCACCATACTCTCCGTCTGTTTGGGCTAATACTTTATGGTTCTCATCAACAATAACTGTATTTGCACCCTCTCGTCCAAAGATACGTTTTTCAACTTGTGCTTTTCCCTCTAGTGGGTCAAAGCTTGTCTCTAAAAGTAGAGGATGATTTGGATATAAATCCCATAAAATTTTCATAAATGCTTTTGATTGGAACATCAAAGTATAAGCAGGATTTAAAATAATTGCTCTTTGATTCTCCATAATATTGGTCAATATTCGTGCTAAATCACTCTCTTCAATAGCAATATCTTCCCAAGGAATAAGCTTAAACCAATACTCATAGTTCTCATCATTATAAAAGACTCCCTCTTCATCAGAGAACTCAACATCATCTATGTAGGCAAATTCTGTCTCAAATCCAGCTTCAGTTGCAATGGTTTGGAGAAGTTTAACCGTACTCTCCTCCTCTTCATTATCTTTAACAGAAGAGAATAGAATTTTCCACCCCTCATAATGTTCATCGAAGTTACTAACATCCTCCTCCAGCATAATTAAGCGTTTAAAGTTATCACGGATTGCCTCATAAAGATTATTAAATTGATGTGACTCTTCCATGTTGTTTAGTTTTAAAACTGCCCATTGCAAAATAGATGTTTCAAAAAGAGCAGTTGGGGTATCGGCGTTAAACTCAATGAGCTTAATAGGTTTACCATCAAGACCACCTGCTAAATCAAAACGTCCATATAGATGCCAATGAACATCATTCTCCCATGACATTTTAACAGCATCAATAAGATTAAATGGAATTCCTATCTCATGAAAAAGCTCATTCTCTATCACATACTCCCCTGCTTCAACAAACATATCATAAAGCTCATTGACTGCTTCATAGTAAGCATCAGCTTCATCAGAGCTTATCTCTACTATTTCAGAGGCTACATAAGGTGTCTCATCTGGGTCTGTATGCCAAAAAAATCCAATCTTTTCTAAAAATTGATTATCTGGCAATTTAATAGGTTCTAGTTTCATATCTTAACCACCAAAACTAGAGCTTCTAGCTGAAGTTGATTTTTTATTAGAGAAGAATCCAGATTTTTTAGGGCTAGAACTTTTTGCTGATTTATTCATTGCTCTTGCTTTGTTAAAAGAGTTTTGAGAACGGCTGTAGGTACTTGGTGACTTGTAGCTTGTTCTTCTATTTTGCTGATAATTTTGGTTATTCATAAGCTTATTCATAAGGTATGAACCAACCATACCAGCTGCCATACTTGCCATGAGTGTACCTGCAAGACCCATACCACCTGACTCTTTTACCTCTTCAGGATTTTGAGTCAATTTAGAAGTTCCTGCATCAACACGTGCTGCCTCCTCTTTTACTAACTTGTCAATCTCCTCTTGTGAAAGAATTCTCTTTTTCCCATCTTCAACAACAATAATAGTTGTCTCTTTACTTGGTACTTCATCTAAAATCTTGTAGGAGCCATCGGCTTGTTTCTCAATGGTAACAGTTGCACCCTCTTTAACAACACTCTGTTGCTGAACCTGCTGTTGCTGAACCTGATGCTCTGCTCCTGTATCACCACACCCTTGAATGGTTGCTATAACCACTGCTCCTATTCCACCAACCATTGCATAGTTAGAGATTTTTCTTACATGTCTATTCATCTAAATTTTCCTTATAAACTTATTCACATTCTATTCACAAAGTGAAACTGAACCTTAAAAAACAAAACTTAATAATTTATATCAAATTACTCTATATTTGATATAAAAATAGGCTTTAAAAGCCTATTTTAAGTTTAAATTAAATTAATATAAAACTAAAAAACTAAATTTTTAATTTATTTTAAACAACTATTCATGTTAAACATGAAACTAAGTGAATAACTATATAGCTTCAGTTGCAACTTTTGCTACACGAGAGGCAAATGCCGATTTATCTTTTGGCTCTAACCCCTCTGCTAGTTTAGCTGAGTCTAGTAAAATCCATGCCATATCATCAAACATATCACTATTTTCTAACTTGTCTAGCTTTTGAATCATAGCATGTTCAGGGTTAAGCTCTAAAATAAGTGGTATCTCTGGTACAGCCTGTCCCATTTGTGCAAACATATGAGCCATTCCAGCCATTGGGTCAGAAGAATCTTTTACTACACAACTTGGACTACTTGTTAAACGGGTTGTAGTTTTAACCTCTTTTACATCTTCTCCAAGAACCTCTTTAATCTTATCGGTTAAAGATTTAAACTCTTTACTTATCTCCTCTCTCTCCTCTTCTGTTTTAGAATCAGGAGCATCAATGGTTGTAATATCTTTAAGAGTCCACTCTTTATATGTTCCAATCATTGGAGTTACAATCTCATCAATCTCTTTGTCGTCCATAATAAGCACTTCAATATTTGCTTTTTTATACGCCTCTAAGAGTGGAGAGTTTCTAAGTACCTGCTCATCTTCACCTATAATGTAGTAAATCTCTTTTTTCTCTGAATCACCACGGCTAATGTAATCTGCAAAACTCACCGTTCCCTCTTCTGTTGATGATTTATACTTTACAATATCAAGAAGTAACTCTTTGTTTAGATGGTCTTGGAAAATTCCCTCTTTGATAACTTTATTATACTCTTTAGTAAAGTTCTCTGCATCTTCACCTTTAAGCTTTTTAATCGCTTGAAGAATTTTTTTAGTAGCATTTTGTTTAATATTTGCCAATATTCTATTCTCTTGTAAAATCTCACGACTCACATTAAGTGGTAAATCTTCTGAATCAATAATACCATGAACAAATCGTAAATAGGTAGGTATAAGCTCTTTGTCATCATCTGTAATAAAGACTCGTTTAACATAGAGTTTTACATGACTTTGGTAGTCTGCACGGTACAAGTCCATTGGTGCTTTTTTAGGAATATAGAAAAGTGTGGTAAACTCATTTGCCCCTTCTACTTTGTTGTGAAGATAGGTTAATGGTTCATCGTCACCATGAGCTAACGATTTATAAAACTCTATATAGTCCTCTTTTTTAAGTGTCGCCTTTGGCAGTGTCCAAAGAGCAGTAGCAGAATTGACCTGTTCTGACTTTTTAACTGTTTTAGTAACAGCATCATCACCCTCACCCTCTGTTACCTCTTCATTAAAGTGCATCATAATTGGGTAGGCAATATGGTTAGAGTACTTCTTAACTACCTCTTCTACTCTCCACTTACTTAAAAACTCTTTCTCCTCATCTTTAAGCTTAATGTAGATAACTGTTCCATGCTCCTCTTTAGTTACAGGAGTAATTTCAAACTCTCCAGTACCATCAGTAGAGAACTTATACGCTTGTTCCTCTCCTGCTTTTTTGGTAATTACATCTACATGTTCAGCTACCATAAAGACTGAATAGAAACCAACACCAAATTGACCAATAAGATTAGAATCTTTTTTAGCATCACCTGTAAGTGACTCTATAAATGATTTTGTTCCTGACTTTGCAATTGTCCCTAAGTTATCCATTAAATCTTGCTCATTCATACCAATACCATTATCTCCAATGGTTAAAGAGTTATCTTTATCATCAAGATTAATATTGATTTTACCTGACCAATTCTCATCTTTAAACTTCTCATCGGTTAACTTAATATAGTTAAACTTATCAATTGCATCACTACTATTTGAAACTAACTCTCTAATAAAAATCTCTTTATTTGAGTAGAGTGAGTGTGTCATTAATTTTAAGAGTTGACCTATCTCTGTTTGAAACTGATGTTTTGCCATACTGTTTGTTCCTTTTCTGGTTAAATTTATTTATAAAATATTTTTGGAATTATAGTCTAATTTCTGTAAAGTTTCAAGATGTTTAGTATTTTTTTATAAACTTCTTTAGTCTAAGTGACTAATGGTTTTAGTTATCATACTTTTAATTAATTTTTAATCATATTAAACTATAATTTCAAAAATATTTTAAAGGAGTAACTTAAATGCACAAAACTATTAAGTTCCTACTACTGACCATATTCATTCTTGCACTATATACAAACTCTGCATTCTCAAAAGACCCAAATATCTTAGCCTATAAAGATAGAGGTATCAAATACTATCCTAGATATGTAAAAAAAGGTACAGTTCAATATGGAAAAGCATCATGGTATGGAAAACGTTTTCATGGACGGCTTACCTCTAATGGCGAACGTTACAATATGTATAAAATGACAGCAGCTCATCGTACTTATGCTATTGGTACTATTTTAAAGGTAACCAATTTAAAAAATAGACGCTCTGTTAGAGTTCGGGTTAATGATAGAGGTCCATTCTACTCTTCACGCATGATTGACCTCTCTTATGGAGCAGCTAAAAAAATTGGTATTATTAAAAAAGGTATTGGTCGAATTAAAATAGAAGTAATCTCTTCAGGTAAAAAATCTTTTACTAAAAATAAGAGTTATAAAACTTCAAAAAAAAAGATAGATAAAAAAAAGATTTTACGAACTCAAAAAATTCAAGTAGCCTCATTTTTTAATAAATCATCTGCCAACTTATTTAAAAAAAAGCATAAACTAACTCATGCAGTTATATTAAAAAAGTATCTTCCAAAATATAAAAAAAACACCTATCAAATAGTTGTAAAATGTACAAATTGGGAAGCACAACAGATACTAAAATCTAAAAAGTTTGCTGGAGCATATAAAATTTCATAAAGTTAAGTAGGCTATCTCAAAGAATGAGTAGCCAAATAAAAACAAAAGACTACTTAATCTTACGAAATGCACAAAGTTGTGATGCTAAAAGGTCAGTAATAATCTCTCGTCGGTTAATAACATGGGTAATATTTAAATCTGAAATACTCTTCTCTTGAGAATCATTCTTAACAGTCACTACAGAGTTAACACCATCTCCAAATGAATCAATATTTTCACAAACAAGACGAAGCTGATGAGGGTTATTTATAGCTGTAAAAATAGCCAATGACTCCTTAACTCCAAAATGTTCTAAAACCGATTTTCTTGCAGCATTAGCTAAAAAGATATTCTCTTCACCCTTCTCTATTGCCTCATCTACTAACTTTACATCATGCTCTAAAATAACATAAAGAACATTGTTTTTTCTAAATCTATTTACTAACTTTTTACCTACAGGACCATAACCACACACAATAATATGCTCTTTATAACCTGTTGAGACCAATGCTCTTTCACGCAACTGTGTTGGTTCAACAAAGAGTGCATCGGCAATAAATTTAACATTTTTCAAAATAAATGGTGTTAAAATCATAGAGAGAACAATGGTAACAATCATTATCTGATTAATCTGCATATCAATGAGACCATTAGAAGCACCCAATGCAAAAATAGCTAAAGCAAACTCTCCCACCTGCATTAGTGCTAATGAACTCTTAATAGAGGTTCTGCCTGTATTAAAAAATCGCATAGCAACATAGAGAATAAATGCCTTAAAAAACATAATTCCAATTAATAATCCTAAGATAATCCAAATATACTCAGTAACAATATGAATATCTATCTGCATACCAATGGTTATAAAAAATACCCCAAGTAAAATATCTCTAAATGGAACCAAATCTGACTCTATTCGGTAACGATACTTCGTCTCAGCAATGGTCATACCTGCAATAAATGCTCCTAAAGAGTAGGAGAAACCAAAATAATTTGCTAATACTGAAGCTGCTACTACGGTTAACATAACTGATGCTAAAAATATCTCTTCCGAATCAGAAGAGGTAACCCAATCATAAAAACGCTCTATAAAAAACTTTCCAACTACAAATAGAATAACAAATACAATAATAGCAGATATAAGTGTATTTAAAAGCAACTCTGAAATTTGAGTACCCTCTGAGGTAAAGATTGAAATCATCAATAATATAGGAATAACAGCTAAATCTTGAAATAGTAAAATTCCTAAAGTAATACGCCCATAAGAAGAGTGAATCTCGCCTTTCTCATTTAACATTTTAAGAACAATTGCCGTTGAAGAGAGTGCTAATGCCATACCAATAACAATGGAACTACGTAGTCGAATATCAAAAAAAGTATAAGTTAAAAAAGTAAAAAGAGCCCCTGTTAAAATAACTTGAAGCATTCCATAGACAAATACCTCTTTTTTCATCGCTTTCATCTGTGAAATTGAGAACTCTAAACCTATTGTAAACATTAAAAAAACAATACCAAACTCTGCTAAGTGGTCTAGTGTCTCTTTTGAGTGTTCTCCAAAATCAAAAATTTGTGAGATAATAAAACCTGTCAATATGTAACCTATAACGGTTGGAATATCTATTTTTTTTAGAAAAACATTCACAACAGTAGCAATAGCAATAGTAATAATTAATCCAATTAATATATTATCCATTAAAGTCCCTCCTCTTATATATAATTTAAATTTATATTCAATATATTGTAGTTATACTAATGAAATTCTAAAAAGTAATAACTTTTATAATCTTAACTTTAAATAGTTTCATTCTTATACTATATAATAGGAGAAAAAGAGACTAAGATGTTTATTTTACAACAGCTTTAAACGCCATTCGTATCTTTGCCAATGGTGGAATTTCTGAAAAGATATATTTTATGTGTGTATATTCACTCCCTACTGCTACTCTTTTTTCTGCTCCATAAATTACAAACAGCTCTTCACTCTTTTTAAAGGTTTTCCCTCCATCAATTGAGTAGAGCATAGTACAGGTTCCTTCACAACTTGATGTACCACGAATATAAGCAGACCCATAAGGAATAGGATTGTCAACAACTACCTCTTTTTTTGTTTTCAGTGATTTATTAATAATTTGATTGACATAAATTAAGACATCACCTCTTTTTACCTTTTTAACAGGTACCATTTTACGTACCTTTTTATCGTAACTTTTCCACTCTATCTTCTCCTGAAATACAGCTTTTGACAAAACTATATCTTTAACTGGATTTTTAGCAAAAAGCAACATACTCAACAGACCAAAACTAACTACTACTCTTTTTAACATCATAATAACTCCTTTAGTTAAATTAATTTTAACATAATTACTTTAATATGAAAATGTGGAATAAAAGAGTAGAGAGATTTTTACTCCCACTCAATAGTAGCAGGTGGTTTACTTGAAATATCATATACCACTCTATTAATCCCATCTATCTCATTAATAATTCGTCGGCTAATCCCCTCTAATACATCGTGAGGTACATGAGCAAATGTTGCTGTCATTCCATCTACTGACTCAACCATTCGTACACATACAGTATTGTCATAAGTTCTATTATCACCCATAACACCTACTGACTGTACATTTAAAAGCACAGTAAATGCTTGCCAAACTTTATCATAGTAACCTGTTGACTTTAACTCCTCTTGCATAATAGCATCTGACTCACGAATGAGATGAAGTCCCTCTTGCGTAACTGCTCCCATAGTTCTAATGGCAAGACCTGGTCCAGGGAATGGGTGGCGACCTATCATATCTTTTGGTAGCCCTAGTTCTAATCCAAGTTTTCTAACCTCATCTTTAAATATCTCTCTAAGAGGCTCTACCAACTCAAAGGTCATCCAATCTGGAAGCCCTCCTACATTATGGTGAGATTTAATTGTTTTAGAGGGTCCTTTTACAGAAACTGATTCAATCACATCAGTATATAGTGTTCCTTGTGCTAAAAATGCTACATCTGTATGTTTTTTTGCCTCTTTATCAAACACCTCAATAAACTTTTCACCAATCGCTTTACGCTTAATCTCTGGGTCACTTACACCCTCTAATGCTTTCATAAATTCTGCTTTTGCATCAATAGTAATGAGTGGAATATCTAAGAGTTTAAACATATTTTGAACATCTTCAGCCTCATTTTTACGTAAAAGACCTTGGTCAACAAAGACACAAATAAGTTGCTCTTTTGGAAGTGCCTCATTTAACATTGCAGCGACAACAGAGGAGTCAACCCCTCCACTTACCCCACAAAGTACCTTTTTATCTCCTACTTGTGCTTTTATTTGAGCTATCTTCTCTTTTGCAAAACCACCCATGTTCCAAGTGCTATCACACCCACAGATGTGTTTTGCAAAGTTTTTAAGCAGTTTTGTCCCCTCTACACTATGGTGAACCTCTGGGTGAAATTGGAAAGCATAAAGTTTTTTCTCTACATTGGCAATCGCTGCATAAGGTGAATTTTCAGAAGTTCCAATAACCTCAAACCCTTCAGGAATTTTTTCTGCTCGGTCACCATGACTCATCCAGACTGTCTCACCTGAACTCATTCCTGCAAAGATTGCTGAATTTGTAATGCTTAGTTTTGCTTTACCATACTCATGATGGTCAGCAGCAACAACCTCTCCACCATAACGCTGTGTCATAAGTTGCATACCGTAACAGATACCCATTATTGGTACTCCCAAAGACCAAATATCTTCATCTGGCTTATAGGCATCTGGAGCATAAACTGAAGCTGGACCACCTGATAAAATAATTCCTTGTGGATTTCGTGCTTTAATATCGGATATATCTTCTCTATAAGGAACAACTTCACAATAGACCCCCGACTCTCGTAATTTTCTTGCTATTAATTGTGTATATTGTGAACCAAAGTCGAGAACTAAGATAGGTACTTGTTTCATAGGGTTAATTCCTTATTGTAGGTTAAATTTTGTTGGAATTATACTCTATTTTTTATGAAAGAGGGTTACTCTTGACTATTATCAATTACAATATCTAAACACTCTGCTACTATATGAAAAAATATTTAAGGAGTTACAATGTTATTAGCTGTTGAAGAGATACCACAAGTAGAGATGGAGTTTATGAATAAAACTCATGCCGAAGAGGTTACTATACTTAATGAAATCTTTGAAGCCATTTTAAATTATGATGAGACGCAAGAGGCAAATGATAAGTTAGATGAACTCTACACTACTTGGCTTGAGCATACAATTGAGCATTTTAAGACCGAAGAGGTGAAGATGCAAGAGATGCGTTTTCCTCCATATATGGCACACAAAGGTGAGCATGACCGTGCTTTACAAGAGATGAGAAATATCTTCTCAACATGGCAACAACAGAGAGATATTAAAAAATTGAAAATCTATTTTATAGAGGTTGTTCCTGCATGGCTAGAGAACCACATAGCAACAATGGACACCATAACTGCCCGTTTTTTTTCAACAGGCATGTCACCGTGTGGGATTTAGAGAGAAGTTACTCTCTCTTACCCTATATGTAAAATATTAAACTGTAAATACCAAATAGAGACAGATACGATATAGCCTACCAATACTGTCCACGCCAATTTCATGTGTGAAGAGAAAGTATAAATTCCGTGCATTTTACCCATAACACCAACACCTGCTGCTGAACCAAATGAGATAAGAGAACCACCAACACCTGCTGTCATAGTTACAAGCATCCACTGCTCTTGAATTGCCATTGCATCTGTACCCATATTTGGATTTGCTTTTAAAACAGCTGACATAACAGGTACATTATCTACTACTGCTGATAAGAAACCAACACCAATATTTACAGCTGTTGCTCCAAATTGAGAATAGAGTGCTGTAAAGTATTCTAAGAAACCTAAAAAGTGAAGACCACCAACAGCAGCCAAGATACCAAAGAAGAAGAGAAGTGTGTCATTTTCTACTTTGGCTATCCATGAAAAAACATTCACATGAGTAGGAGAAGCACTCTCGTTAAGTTGATAGACATAAATTTTTAAAATGGCTAAACCAAAAAGCATTCCCCACATAGCAGGAAGATGTAGTGCTTGATGAGAAACAATGGCAAAGAAAATAGTAAGACCAAAAAGTCCCATAATGATTTTTCCACC